>NZ_FWWT01000006.1 GCF_900176035.1 Desulfonispora thiosulfatigenes DSM 11270
CCCTAAATTCATTCTTTGTTTTCATCAATAAATATATAGATTAATCTTCTATTTCCTTGGCAAAGAATGCTGCTGTCCTTTTTTTAAAAAGTTATTTTCCTTTTCTAGTTCTTTATTTTCACGTTCTAATTTTCTGATTTTATCAAGTAATTCTAAATCTTTTGTTCCTGTTTCTGTTTGGCTGCATTCTTTGCGATAGTTTTTAATCCATATATTTAAAGAGCCTTGTCCAAGGCCATATTCTTTAGTTAAACTGGCAACAGATCTGCCTTCTTCAAGATGTAATTTTACTAGTTTTTCTTTAAATGATTTTTCATATATTTTCTTACCCATTTTTGTATCACCACTTTCTTAAATATAATAATATATTATTTCTATGTGGTGTTACAACTTTAGTTTATCATGTCAGAATTAGCCTTTCAATTGCTTCTGGCTTTCCTACTAATAAAAGAGAACCTTTTGTAAAATATCCATTTTTTATACCACCAATAGATTTTAAAAGATCTTCATCAGATAGTGATAACAAATTATCATCTGCCCTCTCTCTTGACATAAATTCTCTAATGCGTTCCATTGCTTAAAGTGTTGTATCTTATTCTTAAAGATATACTTTCTTAGAGCAATAAATCCTTCTGTTAGAAATAAGCATCATCTATAAAAATTTATAGATGATGCTTATTAAATATTAGTACAATTAAGCAGGTAACTTGTCCATAATTCTAATAATAAAAAACCTTTTTGCTTCTCATAGGTACATAGTATGCACAAAAAAGGAAATGTTGATTAATAGTTCGATGGGATTTGGGGGGTTATTTGTATTAATTCATAAGTTTCTTAATAATGCTTGAACCTTATCATAATCATTTTTATGTACGTAGATATAATAAGTTTTGGTATAATCCATATTTACACCATAAGTACCCGTTCTTGCTCGATTAGATGAACCAAAATAACTTGGACTGGTAAGATCGACTATCTTATAATCATATTTAATTTTATTTGATGAAAGGCTGTAACGGACTTCATCAAATCTTTGTGAGGAGTTTCCTACAAAAACTTCTTTTCTGTTCCAAATCATTATCATAAATTATCCCCCTTAATGAACAATATTCTTCTGATGTGTCTTTATTAGTTCATATTCCTTTGTTTATATCCCATAGTGGATAATATATTTATTTTTTATTCTAGCTTCCGTAAACAATATAATTATATCCTTGTATTCTTCCACATAATGACGATTAAAAATAGATATAAAATCTTCCATGGAATCTGGTGGTATAAGCGTTATGCCACAATATGCAAGATTCATTTCTGGGCGTTTTAACGTATGCCAATAACAAGGTATATTCTTAAATTCAGGCAATAAGGGTTCAATAAAATCATCGTTTATTTTAATTAATTTATATTTTTCAGGATCATATTCATCAAATCTCTGATTCTTTTTTGGGTCAGTTTCCATAATTCCAAATTCATGATTTGCCATTTTATTTCACCTCAACGCATCTTGGGCCCATATTACTTTCTCGTCCAGTATCTAGGTACAACTTTCCCTTAATTTTACCATGGGGATTAAATCAGATAATTCTTTTTTCTCCGTTGATATTTCCCAAACATTATAATATTTCAAATAAACTTCGGTAGTCATAATAATCGTTTGACCTTGTGATTGAAAAATATATCCACTACCAGCCTGCTCAGCAAAATCTATATTATATTTATTTTCTACAAGTTTAATTAGGGCTTCTTCTGCTTTGTTGTAATGTCCTTTACCTTTTGAAATGTATACTTCTTTATTAGGCAGATACCTATCTTCTTTTTCACAAATAATTGTTGTAACTTCCTTTACAGTTTTCCCTTATAATTCAACAAAAAGGTTGCTCATAAATGAACAGCTTAAAGATTTACTCTTAATTATTATCTTTCTAATTTCTCAATTTCTACTTTGCTTAGACCTGTAATATCAATAATCTCAGTAATAGGCATACCTTTTACTAATAGTTTTTTTGCTACTTCTTTTTTGCCTTTTTCTATTCCTTTTTTCTCTTTGTTCTAAGATACTCATAATAAGATCGCCCTTTCCATCTAAACTTTTTATTTCTTCTTTGATATCAGCTTCTTTTATTTCACTATTTGTCAGTTCTATATATTTTAAATATATTTCTCCGTAATAGATTAATGTATCTAATTCTACTTCTTTTTTTGCTTCTTCTAATGCTAATAAAAACACTCGTAAAACAACTTCTAGATTTTCCTCAAAAGCATATTTAAATGCTTTTAACATCATTGCTGTTAATTTTGTGTACTTTTCAAAATCATTTTCTTCGTACTCTTTTAAATTAATAAAGTCATGCTTAAATACTGGTATTCTTTCCTGAAAATATTTTGGTAAATCATCAAACCCAGTAATCATTTCTTTTAGATCTATCTTTAAGCTCCATTTATCTGCCCATGATATATAACAATAGGGATGATTATAGGTAATTCTTTTTTATTCTCTTTTTGAACTTTTGTCATTCAAAATTCTAATATATATTTATGTACTTGAAATATGGTTAATTTATCTTTATACGATTTATGCTCCAATAAAAAACTAATGTAACTTTCCTGGTTGTTTATTTTCACTTTATAAATTAAATCAGAAAATTTTTCTTGTAATTCTTCAGTAAGCGTCAACGACGCTTACTGATTTATTATTGCTATTCAATCTCTAAATGATCTAATAGCCTTATTTGAATGATTTCCTTTGATTCCGTTTTCTCATTACGAATAGTATTGATAAACTGACCTTTCGAATTCTTTGTCTGTTCAATAATCATGTGTTTATCAAATAAAATCTGCGCTGAACTTGGCACGTTATGCGCAACACAAAGTAATTGAGCATTGCTTTTATCGAGGAATCGTCTTACTGGTTCCCAAAGCTCAATTGAGGATGCAGATGCAAATGGATTATCCAAGAAAATAAAAATCGGTGCTTTCATCTTGTCGCTAATTACCGTCACGTTATTAAAATACTTAACCATCGTAATGGCAAACATAACATATGTTACATAGCTTTGACCTGATGATGCTGAAAGCCTTCCCCAACTATAGTATTTAGGCTTTTCTTGCTCAATCTTTAGTATCTGGATATTCAACTTATCAAAATCAATTCCATACTGGATGATATTGTTAATACTCATACGGTTTTTGATTTCTTTCTTAGTCATCCCATCATTTTGGACTGAATATGCCAATTGATAGACATAAACCTTAAGTCTGCTTAGAGCAATATCATTTTCAATCCTACAGCTGTTCTCATCACTTAAGTTGATTTTGAATGATTCTTTTGTGTAATCACCATACTTAAACTTAGAATACTCCGGAATTTTTGCAATCTCATCCAATATCATCTTAAGCATTCTGAATACTTGTTCAGCAATCTCTTCGTCAAGACGTCCGATGTTTCCAATCGATGTTTCTAGATTTCTAATAGTAGTATTGATGCCATCAGAAGTCTGTATAAGGAGGTTTACAAGCAAGATCGTTTCTTCAACCGTCCGCTTATTGGTGAGGTATTCTTTGAGTTTAATCTTAAGCTGCTCGTTAATGATGAGTTTATGAAGCGTTGAGTCTAGTTTTTTTATCTCCACATTGATTCGATTTATTGCCTTGTCGTACTCAGCTTTCACTTTTGCGTAGCTTTTTTGCATTTCACTATAAGAAAGCATGATATCTGATTTTACAGCGGTTTGCCAGTTCAAAACATTCGTATCACAAAAAACCTTGTACTGACCAAGCTCATTCGTATACTGATTACGCATCTCAGTAATGTCATTCATATCTTTTTTAATTGTTTCAATTAGATCATTAACCTTCAATAACCCTGTATGAACTTCTCTCTCCAAGCTAAATAATTGCTGCCCATCAAGAGCTTTAAATTTTTCAAAGTACACGGTAATCTTATTTTCTTGTTTCTCATAATTCTTTTTGCAGGCGATTAGTTCTGCTTCAGCATAGCTCTTTTCTTTTTCTAATACGGATTTCTTCTTATTCAAGTCCTCAATTCTCAGATCAAGAACTCTAAACTCTTCTGGAGCGACCTTTTCTACATAATTAAGTACGTAGACTTCCGAAAAATCAATCTGCCCAAACCTATGGTCTTCTCGAATATCTCGCATCAATTTATTCAGTTTGGCTTGTCTTTCAACCAGCTCATCATAATTCTGTGCCTTTTCATCAAATGCTTGCTTTGCTGCTAAAAATTTGCTGTAGAGATTAGCAATATCTTCTTCCGATAATATGCCAAAGTTTTCATCCTTATAACCTTTAGAACCATCTACATAGCCACGATATAGGCGAATATTTTCTTTAATTCTCTCAATGGCCTTTTCGAGCTGTTCCTTATCCTTTTGTGCAAGATTAAGATCAGCTTGGTTGTTGTCAATTTCATATTCTAAACTTGATTTTTCTTCAATGAAATCTTTAATCCGATCAACAATTTCATTAATCTCGCTTGCTATTTTCATTTTAGAAATGAGAAATTGCTGCTTTTCATTTACCTCTATATTTTCCTTCTCAAGTCTCTGAAGCTTATCCTTCAATTCTTCAGCTTTTAGCTCTAATGTTCGAAGCTGCTGCTCTTGCTGCAGCTTTCTCGCAGTTAGTATAGAGATTTCTTTTCCCAATTCATCTACAGATTCTAAATATTTTCCGACTGCCTCTAAGGGATACTTATGAATATGAGCACTTAACAATTCTATCTGTGCTTCAATCATTTCCTTTTCCAAAGTCAGAGCAGTTTGCTTTTCTGACAATTTATTGATTTCCTTACTTCTTAATTCAATTGCTACTGCTGGATTGAGTAGATTTCTATAATACTCTCCATCTCGGGTAAGCAGAAACAGCGAATCAAACTGGATTTCTTCCTCAATTTTTTTTATAGCGGACCAGGGCATTAAAACCAGATTTTCTTGAGCTACCGTTATACTTACGGTTTTCTTACCTTCTGAAACACGTTTATAGTCATCATCTGCAACTATCAAGACCTCGGCAAAGCCCGGAAATCTATTAAGTATTTTTCCGGATTTCTCTTCACCCAGTTCTTTTAAAATATCCGATCCAAATTTTGCATATTTCCAGTCACCTTTAATGGCATTTAAAGCATCATACTTTGATCTCGCTCTTAGGAACCCATAGTCTTCGAGTATTTTAATCTCATCATTTAACTGATCCATAGATTTGCTAATTTCAATCATTTTTGCTGTATGACTTTCAACCTGTTTTTTAAACTGGCTACAAGTTTCTTCGATATCACTCTCTTGAGCGGAAGTCTTCGTCCTAATTTCTTTGAGAGAGTTTCTATATGCTTCCACCCATTCATTCTTTTCTGATAGCTGCCTTTTACGTTCACCGATGATTGTCTCCGTATTATTTACATCACCGTTTTCTTTTATTTGATCTTCTTTGTTCTGATTGATTGCATCAGTTGTTCCTTTCAATTCAGATGCAGTACTTATTTTAAGCTCTTCAAGGCATTTAAGCTCTTCTTCATCCAACAGCGAATTACTGTAATTGGAGTATTCTTTAAGTTCTTTTTCGATATCCGATAAAGAACGTTCCAAGCTGTACTTTTGATCATTTGCACTTTTGATATTTTCTATGTGTTGTCTAAATCTTACTCCAAGTTCACCTTCTGCCTTTTTCAGCTCACCTAGTTTCTCATTTGCTTGAAACAAACGTTTATTATCCAACTCAAGCTGAGTCTCTAAATTGATGACTTCTTTTTCTGCAATCAGACAAATTGTATTGGCAAACTCTGCCGTGGTCTTTTTTTCGTCATAGTGCGCGCTTGTTAATTTTTCCAGTCTTTCGTCGATTCCATTTTTCTCAGACTCATGCTGTTTGTAATCAATAGCTAAATTAATAGTCTCAAGTTCGGTCTTTTCTTGCTGCTTTTCTTCTATTTCAGCATTTAGTTGATTTACGATCTCTACTTTATTAGCAAGAACCTTGTTTAGTTTTTCAAGTTCTATCTGAAGCTTACGAATTTCTATATTTTCAATGTCTTTCTCAAAAATACTTTTCTGCACATTAAGTGCAACATATTCAGCATCCAATCCCCTCAAGCGTTCTTCCATTTGCCTGAGAGAAAAAACATATGCAGCTACTTGCTTAGGGTATTCTTTCAAATGAGTATCATACTCCTCAAGAGCATTTACTCTCCCATTCACAAATTCAATAAAGGCAGCAATTCCCTCTCTTAATCGCTCATACTCAGCTTTTTCAGCTTGAAATTTATTAAGTTCATTCAGACTTTGTGATTTTTCAAACAGAGATTCTGCAAGTTGAGATGAGCGGTCCATTTTTTCCAGATTCATTACGAAAGCTCTTGCATCAAGTGCTTTTTCTGTATTTGGCACAATAAAATTCATTAGCAAGTCCTTGGGGCGCTTGCATTTTTCCTCAAAGAACTGCTTAATGTAGTTTTCGTCTTTGTTGATTTCTCTCAAGAATTCAAATACTTCTGAGTTGATTCCGAATTTCTTTAACTCCTGATAGTACCGACTCTTTTCATTTTCAAATATTTGTATGACAAAATAGCGACCGTGCTTATCGCTCCTCATTTTTGCTTGTAAAAAGTCCTTTATGCTTTTATAGTTTGAAGGGGTTATCCTTTCACCGTCCTCTTTGCACAATGGCAATGTTTCAATTGACAACGAATCTGTCGCTAAATTATTACCGGCAATGATGTAATTCATATACTTGAGTCCCAATTCGGAATTATCTACTGCATCCGAGGCTTCATCACTATTTCTTGGCTCAGCCATTGCGGCAAACCCCAGATAAATATTCTTAAACTGGTGCCCTTCAATACTAAAATGAGATATCGAATGTACTGTTGAGCCCAGTGTAACTCCTGAAAACAAATTAAGAACTTGATTTTTATCAGAGAAAAACGAATTAGGCAAAACTGTTTGAAACAACATCTGTGCTGCAAGTGTTTTACCTCCACCATTTTTCATATCGAGCAGAACATTTTTCCCATCAACAAAGAAATACTCGTTTGGATAAACAATCGAGTTATAATTAGCATGAACGTTTACCAACCTAAAACCCTCTAATTTTGCCATTTTTTCCCTCCTTTCTCTATAAAAGCATTATATTCGATTTATTCAACAAGTAAGTTATCAAGGTAATTGTATATTTCAGCTTGAATCTCATCTGCATTGTAAGCGTTCAAAATTGTAGCCTTGAAGCGGTCTGTAATGTAAATCACTTTGTCGCCATTCAAGTCAACCAGCTTAATCAGTTCTTGATTTTCCATAAAGCGAAGCGTTGTATTGAGTAGTTGGATTTTTGATGATTTACCGTATTCTTTCCTACTATCTCCTTCGCCTTTATCCAGCCTTACCCTGGGCAGATCAGTCCATTTCTTTACAACAACTTCAAAATTGTATGATTTCTCGTATGAGATTTCATCGAGATTAGCTTGTTCTCTTAGGATTTCCACCTTTTTATCAACAATATCCATCAGATCATTACTTTTCATGAATGGCTTCATTGGTGAGGGGCTTGCTTCTGGGAAAAATTCCATAATAACATTTGCAATGATAAATAGGGACGTATACAAATCTTCATTATTAAAGGAATATCCGAACTCTTTCCTCATCTCTTCATTCGTATAGCCAAATGTTTTCACTCCAGGTATCGGCGAGACGTAGAAGGTTCCAGCCTTTTCATTTAAAAACAATCCCATTGTTTGGCATATATTTTCTAAGTCATTTAGAGTATCTCCATCGTTAATAATACTTTCATGGATTATGGGAAATTCATCTCTTGAAAGATTTCCTTTCTCAATCAGTACTTTAAGAGCATTCCCTACGGCATCAATATTCTTGGCCATTTTTCAAGTTTCCTTTCTCAATCAGGCTAATTTTTAAATTCCCGATCGTTCTATCGTCTTCACCATTAATTTGTACTTTCTGATCCGGTTCAGTTGCAATGTGGATCTCAGCATTATAAGTTATTTTCATTTTCTGAAACCAAAAGTAAGTTAATAGTTCTTGTACTTGGAATAATTCAATAGGTTTATCTATTATCAAGTTTCTTTCATTCAGTTGTATTACCTGTACGTTATCAGAGCCGTATTTATTTTCTCTTTGTACATCTGGCAAATAACTTAAGCTTAATAAAAAGCTTAAAAAGTCTATTGAACCTATTGCAGCAGAGCCCTTTTCTTGTTCAACATAGCTTATAAAGTCTGAAATATTCTCTATCGTAGAATTTAGCTTAATCAGGTATTCAACCAACATTTCGAACAGTTTTAAATAATTGTTCTTCATTCGGCCATCATAGATTTTTTCAAAGTCTTCATGCTTTTGCGGTTTAACGTCAATTTCTTCAGCTGCTATGTTTTCCATTTGCCTTGTAACCTTTTGCCCCGATAACGCGACCGCAACCCCAAATCGCTTATTTCGTTTCGGCAATAGTAATGGCTGAACTGAATTTATGAATCTATCGATAGGTGTATCGAGTTTTGTCAATTCATCAAAATGCTCTTTCAAATTGAAAAGGCTTAGAAAGATATTAATCATTGATGATTTATCAATTTCAAGCATTTCAACTGGCATTTTTGAGATTTCATTTGTATACACAGCTTGAAGGTTTGAGCTCTTACTGAGTTCAATTTCAATAACTCTTAACACCTCGATATCTTCTGGTGTGAGTGTAATATTGTTCTTTTCCAAGTATTTACTCTCTTTGTAGAGCTGTAAGCGTTCCTTTGCATCTTCATAGTGACTTGTTTCTTCGCTGCGAAGATCAAAAAAATCGCCCCAATATTTTTTGTATAGTCTACTTGCTTCGTCACGCCCAAACCTGTTCATGGATAAGATTTCATTCTTAATATCCAATTGTCTCAAGGTTTCCAAATTAATGCTCTTAATTGTATTTAAAGCCGCTTTATACTTTTTCTTTTCCAGTTGTAATTTGAAAAGGTACATCGCCACAGTCAGCTTAGCTTCCTGTGGAATCTCTTTTGATGAAATAAGAAACTCCAAACCTTTATCTGTTATCTTGAATCCTTCATCTTTTAGGCTGTAATCTACATAAGCAACCTTAACCGATTTTACACTCCGAATTTCATGATCATAATATTCAAATTTGATTGGATCTCCATTCGGTTTAGCTCCTTGAAGCTTGGAAACTAAGTTTTCGGCAATCTCATCAAGGTTGTATTCATCGACACACTCAATACCAATTAAGTACTCATTAATAAAAGTTTTAATTTCATAGACTTTCATCGCATATGCATTCAGTCTGCCTTCTTCAACCATGTAAATGAGTAGCAATATGACTAAATTGCCAATATCGAACGCATAGGAAGCTCCCGACACAATATAATAATACAGCGAATATATCCCTATTATTTCTTGGCGGTTACTGGCATCAGAATAGTCTATATTGTAGTTCATCCATTGTCACCTTCATATCATCATAGTTTAATGCTTCCTGCGGAATACATCCCGCAGATTTCAATATTGACATTATTGTGTTTCTATCTTCCTCAAATAGATTTGTCAGTATTTCTTCAGCTTTTGAGTTATCAATCGTTCTTTTATTATTAAGAGGCCGTCCTTCGTAGCAAAGTAAGCTATGATAAAGCACCCTTGAGAGCTTGATATTATGCTGCGGATACTTTTCAATAAGCGACCTTGCAATATCAAAACCTTCTTGATCAATGTCGCCATAGTATAAAAACAGATCTTTATTTCCGAGACCATATACATACAAAAATTTAAAGATCTTAATAACCGCTCTTCCTTCTCCAAAGAGAACTCCTTTGATGTTGGACACTCTCCCGGTTAATAGTCTTAGTAGTGAAAAGCAGGTATCCTTATTCTCGACAACTAGAACGGTATCCCCATCAGAAGATGTCGGATAATAAAAAGGCGATATTGTATCCACATACGAAATATCGCTAATTTCTAATCCCAAATTATTAAGAATACGTTTCCCATTCACTGAAGCCTTTTCGGGCTGTAATAATGCTTTTTCGTCTTTGAAAACCACATATGAAATTTCATTGAGCGTCAATTCTCCGGAATTTCTATATAGAAAGTCTTTTAGTCTCTCAATGTGAGGGCTATCAATATGATACTGCTCTAAATTCTTCAGATAGTATGAAGCGTCCATCCCTAAATCGTGACAAAAAAAATCAAGATTTACGCCTTCAGATTGACCTTCTAAATTCCATTTATTAATAGTTATTTTTCTCTGGATAGAACCCAAATTTGCTTCACCTTTGGCACTTCTCTTTATTTGGATAATTCTCTGATCATTTAAATCTTGAAGCTGCTGAATATATTCATTGATTTCTTCACGAGACCATTGTAATACCGGCTGCTTTCGATATTCAAAAGCTAGATCATATATATCTATTGTTTTCTTACTATAATTTTTCAGAATATTTATCATCAACATTGCCTCCAATGGTTTATACTCGAGCATTTCTAAATTTCTAGCAGATATTGATCAAGAATTCCACTCAAATGTAGTTTATACTGCTCAATCACCGGCTCCGGAAATAGTATCTTTACTTTACTTCCAAACTGTGATATCCAAGCAATGAAAGTGGAGCTTACAACCACCTTAATCCAGATATAGATGCTATTTTCATCCATTTTTCCAATCAAAACTTATTTTCCAAAACGATCGATATCTGTCATTCAACTGATTAATGAGGAAATCCATTATATTTAACGGTTCGTATTTCCAAAGCGAGCCAGCCTTAGATAGGTTTTATCTTAGGCTAGCTCATTTTGGAAATATATTGTTAGCAGACGTTTACATAACTACTCATGTTCATTAATCCAATTTAATATCTCATCTTTAGTAAATTTTCCTTTTGCTATATTTAATCCTAAATTCACTAATTCTTCTTGTTTGAAAGATAACTTTATCCCATTATATTCTAATAAAATAAGCATTACATAAATACCCATTCTTTTATTTCCATCAACAAATGAATGATTATTAATAATGCTATAACAAATACTGGCACATTTTTCTTTAACTGTTAAATACAATTCTACGCCATCAAAAGTTGCTCGTGAATTTTCAATTGCTGAATGTAAAAGTTGTATGTCTCTTATTCCGTCTGAGCCACCTGTGGTTGCAATCATTTTCTTATGAAGCTTTATTATATAGTCTACAGTAATATATTTCATTTAGCTAATTCGTTGAATGCTTCAATATTCTCAGATAAAATTTTATCAGCGATTGCATCTAATTTTTCTTCTTCAAAAATAGCTTCTTTACTAAACTCTTCAAAATCTAAAAGAATATATTTAGGTTTATTGTTTTTCATTATAACTACTGACTTACTATCATCTACAATCTTAGCAATTTTTGAAAAGTTTTGATTTGCTTCAGATATAGAAATCATATTTTTAGTATTTACCAACATTAATAAACACCTCCTATAATTATTATATCATATTTAGGATAAATTCATCCTATTTAATAACATTTATTGAAAATTTAAAATAAGATATAACATATTTGCTAACCATTAACTTCCCGACACATTATTTCATTAATTCCTCTAGTTTTGTTTGGATTCACGACAAGAATGTCAGGAATACTACCTTTAAATAATTAAGTTTTAAAAAAACTAATTTTACAATCATCAAAAAACACAATATATATAAATATTCTTTGTAAACACCCACCTCCCTCCCAAAATTCCCCTTCCTCGTTCGATCGAGTAGGAGGTAAATAATTATTTTATTTACCGTCCTCTCACACCACCGTACGTACCGTTCGGTATACGGCGGTTCATTAAGACAGCATTAATTTCTCATACTCTTTTAAAACCACGATTAATCAATTTTTGATTAGTTATGGTTTTATTTGTTATATGACTATTAGATCTCCCCAGGTAAGAGCGTAAACTTTCATTCCATGTATCTGCTACATATACTTTCCCTATTTCGGATAATTCAGGATTTTGGCTTGTTATGCAACCTCATCCATAGGGTCAAGCCTCTAATGTAGTTCGTGTACCTCAAACCAGAACTTTGCCTCCGACTTCCTTCAGATTCCACCTCACGGTGGACACCCTTGTCTTAAGATAACGGTTGGCACTATCAACCCCCGTATCGGACTTTCACCGACTAGTTTACGCCCATGCTGGGCGCACATAAAAAAAGTCTTTTCCTTTTATTTAAGATATGGTATTTTGAATATTGTCGAAATCTGTCAGTTGTCTTTTTAAAGGAGTGAATATCGTTGAAAGCAAATAACGTAATAGCGAAAGTAGTAGGTGGAAAGAAAACTTATATTGTAGAGAATCATCACGAAGTTATAATTTCATGGTCAGAATATGCTTCTAATAATGAAACTGCACCTGTATTATTAACTTTTGATCATCATATAGATACCCGAAGTGCATTTTATAGATATTCCCGTAAGGTTGCTGGACTCGAATGGAGACCCGTAAGAGATCAGTTAATTGCTAATGTTGATATAAATGACTCAAATTCTATTGAGGCAGCATTAAAAAGACTTTGTAATGATGAGCACATAGATTTTGCATTACAAACAGGGATAATATCAGATGCAATAGTATTTAGCCTAATGGATGTAGGTATTTGCAGAGATTTTGCCAATAATAAAATATGCTATATAGATCCTTACTGCACTAGTAAATATAACAAAAATTCTCATGGCGATGAGTGTCAAATTGATGTATATGATAAGGTAATCGAAGGAGAGGAATTATTCTTTAAATTAAAACAGATAAATCAATTTATTCCTGGTTTTTTTATTTCAGATAGAATAAACAAGAAATTTATTTTAGATATTGATTTAGATTGTTTCCATACTAAAAAAGCTATTAATCCCGTAGATATGTCCGTTTTTAATTATTTAGTAAATAATGCAGAAATAATTACTATAGCAAAGGAAGGATATTACGTTGACCTGGAAAAAAAGGATAATGATATAAATGAGAATTATCTTTTAGAAAAGTTATTAGCTCATATAGAAAATTCTATAGAAAGAACTGAAGGTAATAAACGATTTAAATCCTCTAGGTATAATAGCACAAGAAAAAGTGATAAAGTATCTTGAATAATTCATTATATTAGGCAGTGCACCAATAATATTATTCTTTCCTGTACCCTTTGGATCAATAAAGGGATTAATTAAGCAAGTAGCTTGTCTTGTTTTAACAATAAAAGCCTAGCAACATCAGGCTTAATCATATAATGATAAAATTAACCTTGTCTATTAATTATAAACTTGTACTTTTACCTTTTTCGGATCAGTAAAAGTGGTATACTATTGATATTAACTTTTAAAAAATATCTTTACTATCTAAATTAGATTATAAAATTTAATTTAAAAAACAATGTGTCTAAGAGCTTATTTTTATAGGCTCTTTTTCAATGATAAGGAAAGGTGATAATATGATAAAAATCGATAACTTATCCTACTCGTTTCCGCAAAAGAATCTATATAATAAAATTTCATTCACATTAGAATATGGACAACACTGTGCTTTTATTGGAGTAGGTGGCAGTGGAAAAAGTACCTTAATAGATTTAATTATGGATCCAGAAAAATATATGTTTGAGGGAACATTAGAAATAAGCCCTGGTTGCATAATTGGGTATGTAAGTCAGTCCTCTCAATTAGACAAAACAAAAAACTTACAGTATTCGAATATATAGGTGAAGAATGTATTAAACTGCAAAATGAATTAATATCAATTTGTGCTGAAATGGAAACATCTTTGGATATTGATCCCTTACTGGAAAAGTACCAACAAACTTTAGACGCATTTGACTCGCTTGGTGGCAATGATTTTGAAAGCATAATTAATAAGAAATTAAATTTAGCAAATCTAATGAAGCATAAAAATCTAATGATATCTGAACTTAGTGGTGGCGAATTTAAGCTTATTCAAGTAATTAAAGAAATGTTAAGCAGCCCAGATTTACTGATTATGGATGAACCCGATGTATTTTTAGATTTTGAAAATCTAAATTCCCTTAAAAATCTAATTAATTCACATAAAGGAACACTGCTAATTATTACGCACAACAGATTTCTACTGAATAATTGTTTTAATAAAATTCTGCACCTTGAAAACATGGAGCTCCAAGAATTTGATGGAAGATATATCGATTATAACTTCTCTCTAATTCAACGTAAAATTGAGTTACAAGAGCTAGCTTTTGCTGATACTGAAGAAATTAAGAGAACTGAAGTTTTAGTTGATAAGCTAAGATGGGCTGCAACTAACCATTCCGAACCAGCTAAAGGGAAATCTCTAAAGGCTAGAGTTAAAATTCAAGAACGATTAGAAGCACGTAGAATTAAGGAACCATTTGTATATATTAAACAACCAGATATCCGTTTATTTGCAGATAATATAATCGAAGAAACCATTGCTTTAAAAGTGAATGATTACAATCTTGCCTTTGATGATATTCTCCTAGAAAATGTTAACTTTGAGATAAAATCTACCGATAAAGTGGCCCTCATCGGTCCAAATGGCACTGGAAAAACGACTCTACTCCGCGAAATCTTTAAAAATAATCATAATTCTATTAATTTCAATGAAGACATTGAAGTAGCTTATTTATCTCAACTTCAAGGCGAAATGCTAAATGATTCTAATACTATACTCGAAGAATTTTTCGAGATTGGGTTTAAAAATTCACAAGAAATTATATCATGGATTTCAAACTATGGTTTTGAGGAAGAAGTCATTAATCAAAAGATAGGATCTTTATCTGGTGGAGAAAAAAATATGCTTCAATTAGCTAAAATTTCTTCTTGTAGAGCAAACATGTTGCTTCTGGATGAACCCACAAGTCATTTAGATACCTATTCACAAATTGCTTTAGAAAAAGCCATAGAAAATTATAATGGTTGCATTCTTATGATTTCTCACGACTTTTATTCTATGGTAAACTGTATGGATTTTGTTTTAATCATTGAAAATAAGACAATTAGAAAAATGAGTATGAAAAAATTCAGGAAAATGATTTATGCTAAACATTTTGATAGAGACTATTTAGAAATTGAACAAAAGAAAAAGGCTGTTGAAACAAAAATAGCTTTGGCTTTAAAAGATAATAATTTCATGCTTGCAAAAATTTTATCTGAAGAGTTAGAATCTCTGATTAAACTACTTTAATTAAGGTGTAATTAATTTTGCACCAATTTCAAAAATTACAGTCTCGTCTCCTATAAAGGATGAAGAACTTAACTTAAAGTTCTTCATCCTTTAATATTGTCTTCACTTGGAATAAGCATTCTTTCTTGCACTTTTATAACCTCCAATTAAAGGTAATTATTAATGCTCAGTATTAATATATATATTATAAAAGCTGCTACTTTTTTTAAACAAATATAACGGCTTATTTTATAGTCATGGAGGTAGATTAAAACATGCTACTCATTTTCAAAAAAAGAACATTTATATGCTTATGTCTAGTTGCACTGTTTGGAACTATTATATTCGGGGGTAGTTTACTATTCTTATCAAACAATAAATCTATCAATGTTTTATCAAACGAAGAAAATAATAAAGATTATATAAAATGGGTTGATTTTAATGTACCCTATGAGGCTATGAACAAAGCATTAAAACTTGATATAGATTCGCAAGAAAAGGAAGTCAAACTAAACTGGATAGAGCTGCTTGCATACTTAACTGCAGAAAATGGTAATAATTTCAAAGGTTTTAAAGAAAAACAATTAGATGCCATCGCAAAAATGCTGGAATCAGGTAAAACTATTCAAGAGTTGACAGAAAACATGAAATATTATCCCTACTATTATGAAGCTTATAGTGCTGTGTTGTCCGGTTTCTTGGGAGAATATGAAATTGAAGTTAAGGATGAAAATGGAGAAGGAAATCGTTGGGAGAGACGCTATGGACTCAAAGTTTTTTCACCCATTGCAAAAACCTTTCCCTATAATCATTATGATGATTTCGGTAACAGTCGTTCTTATGGGTTTAAAAGGACGCATCTTGGGAATGATTTAATGGGCCAGGTAGGAACACCTATTGTTGCTATGGAAGGCGGAATTGTAGAAGCGCTCGGCTGGAACAAGTATGGTGGTTGGCGTATTGGAATTCGCTCTCTAGATTCTAAAAGATATTATTACTACGCACATCTGAGAAAAAACTTTCCATACCGAAAAGATTTGAAAGTGGGCTCTGAAGTTAAGGCAGGTGATGTTATTGGATATCTGGGCAGAACAGGTTACAGTAATGAGGAAAATGTCAATAATATTCAACAAGCGCACCTTCATTTTGGTATGCAGCTCATTTTTGATGAATCACAAAAGGAAAGCGATAACGAAATTTGGATTGATGTATATCAAATCATTCGGCTCTTAGATCAACAAAGATCAGAAGTTATTAAAAATCCAGAAACTAAAGATTACAGCAGAGTTTATGATATTCGAGAATGTACTGATTAAACTATTAATCAATAAGGTAAACAAATTATAAAAATAACTGAAAATAAAAGGGCATACAAACAGACATGAAAATCTGCTTGTATGCCCTCTATATTAGGCTTTTTTCTATCTTTAACGTCCATCTCCTATTTGATTATTGATATCCTTAAAACATAAATACCAATCCATACATGAATAACCATTCTGACATCTTATTCGTTGTTTTAATTCTTCATAGGTATTTGGTGGTGGCATAATTACTGGCATACCTGGCACCCAATTAGCAGGCGTCGCTACTTTTTCTACATCCGCGGTTTGTAATGCATCTAAAATTCTTAGTATTTCTGGTATATTCCTTCCTGTAGTTAATGGATAATATAGTATCGTTCTTAGGATTCCTTTAGGATCAATAATATATACAGTCCTCACTGTAGCTGTTTCACTCATTGCTGGGGATATCATACCGTAAAGATTAGATACCTTAAGGTTCCTATCATCAATAACTGGGAAAGGTATCTCGATACCCGTATGACAATAAATATTATATACCCATGCTAGGTGTGAAGAATTACTATCTACACTTAATCCTATAAGTTGGGTATTTCTTTGAACAAAATAAGGAAAATATCTTGCAAATGCTATAAACTCAGTCGTACATACTGGTGTAAAATCTCCAGGATGAGAAAATAGTACAACCCATTTTCCTCGAAACTCTGATAATTTAATATTCCCAAATGTAGTAATCGCTTCAAAATCAGGCGCCTTCGCACCAATCTGAGGCAAACAAGTCCTTGGAACACTCATATCTTCATTCATGAACCTCTCTCCTTTTAGAATAAACTTCATAATATTATACTCATGAATAAGATATCTGTTCACAGGATATTTGTTACAATCTATTATTTTTACTTTTGGACATGAGTACCTCCTAAAATTATCGTCATGTTTTATTATATATTTTTACTATACGACAAAACTCTTACATAAAAGAAATATAATTAACACTTTTAAACAAATTTCACATATTATATTACAAGTCAAATTATATATACAAAAATCAGCTTACAAACGGTATTGCTATATTTAAGATTTTAATAATTTAAAATCTTAAAAGAATTATACCTTTATTTTAAATAGTAAGGAGGATTTATATGAGTTTCAGAAATAAATTAATTATACCTATAAGTTTTGTAATCTTTCTTTCAATGGTTGTTTTAGGTTCAATTGTATATATAAATGTTGAATCAACCTTTGAAGATCAAATTATCGAAAAGTCAAAAGATCAACTTCAAGTTCTAAAGTCAACGATAGATACACAAACGGATTTAAGTAAAAATATTAAATATCAAATAGGTGAATCTTACTTGCCGGTAGCTACTAGTATAACAATGTCTATTAATGGAAACCTAGAAGGATTAAATTTAAAAAGTTTAGTAAGTCAACTAGAGTTGGATGAAGTAAATATTATAAACGGTGATGGAATTATAACCCATTCTAATAATGAAAGTTTTATAGGTTATGATATGGGTAGTGAGGAGCAGTCTAAACCTTTTTTAAAGTTAATAGACGGTACTGAAAAACAACTTATTCAACAGCCTGAGTTTAGGGGGGCAGATGGAATACTTTATCAATATATTGCTGTAAAAAGAACGGATGCTCCAGGCTTTATTCAAATAGGACTAGATCCTAAAAAAGTACAAAATATAGATGAAATTCTAAAAATAGATCACTCTATAAGAAATATGAACTTTGGAGAAGATGGATTTGCATTTATGTTGGAAAAAGATACTGGAAAAACGATAGTACACCCTAAATCTGAACTAGAAGGAACTAAAATAGAAGAAGCCTTTATAGATGAAATGATTCAAAAAGGAAATGGGCAGTTAAAATACACTTCTAATAACTTAGAAAAAATAGTGGTCTTTGAAACAATTGGTGAAAATATAGTCGCAGTAACCGAGTCACTTGCTGCTTTATCGCAACTTAAAAGCACGATTTTACTTTTAATAAGCAGTATAACGCTACTGTGTTTGGCGCTTGCAATTGGAGCTTTATACTTACTTGTTACTAGATTTGCATTAAACCCCGTAAAAGAAGTTATGGGAGCAGTAAAGGAAATGGAAAATGGAAACTTAAATATTAAAATCACCGAAGGATCCAAAGATGAATTTGGAGCTTTAGCCGTAAGTTTTAATAATATGATAGTAAAGATAAAAGAGTTAGTTCTTAATATTATTAATGTTTCTGGAACTTTAGATGAATCTTTTTCTAGTATGAGTGATAATGCAAGAGGGGTAGGAGTAGCTAGTGAAGAAGTTGCGAGAACCATTCAAGAGATGGCTAAAGGAGCTAGTGACCAAGCTTCAGATGCAAATAAGGCTTTAGAACTTACCAACCTTCTATCTAGTAAGGTAGAATCCATGACTACTAGTTTAAACAGTGTAATGACTAGTTCCAATGAAATGGGTGAGAAAAACGAGTTTGGACTTACAACTTTAGTTGAGCTTAAAGAAAAATTAGGCGAAAATGAAATCGCATCTGAAAAAGTATCTACAAGTGTTGAAAATCTTTCAGAAAAATCTTCGGTAATAGGATTAATATTAGAAACAATACAAAAAATATCAGAACAGATAAATCTACTTTCTTTAAATGCTGCTATAGAGGCTTCTCGTGCTGGAGAACATGGGCGTGGATTTGCTGTAATTGCAGATGAGATAAGAAAACTATCAGATGATACTAATAAATCTGCAGAAGAAATCCAAAATATTATTGAAGAGATACAATCCGTTATAGAAGAAACTTCCGAAAATTCTAATTTAACAAAAGAATCTATAGCTAATGCTAGTACGACATTAATGAAAACCGAAGAAGTATTCTTAATGTTAAAGGATTCTGTAGAAAAATCTATCGATCAAATAGATAGTTTAAATAAAGAAATTTCAGATATAAATGAAACTAAGAATAACACCTTAGTTTCTATTGAAAATATATCTTCTATTATAGAAGAATCTGCTGCAGCTACAGAAGAAATCAGTTCTTCTACAGAAGAACAAACTGCTGCTTTGGATGAAGTTGTATCAAGCATAGAAAAGCTTAGTCAAATGTCAAGTGAACTGGCAAAACTTATAAGTCAGTTTCAAGTTAAATAATCACTTTTTAACTTATTCTTTAATCCATAGTAGCTTTGTATTTTACCATTAAAATCAGAATTTGTGACCTATATAAAAAGGACTTTCAGGCTTTTAGTTTTATAAAAAAACTTTAAAGTGACCTGAAAGTCCTAGTTTTTTCTTGTCTATCTTTGATCTTGCAAATGCATAGATTCAGTCGTGCATACTGGGGAAAATCTCCGGTATGAGAAAATAGTACAACCCATTTTCCTCGAAACTCTGATAATTTAATATTCCTAAATGTAGTCATCGCTTCAAAATCAGGCGTCTTCGGCTGCAACTTTATTATCTATATTGAAATATTAAAAGACTCAATTATAAATTATCCTAAAAACATTTTTATATCTTCATCTACAGTTCCAATTCCTGCAATTCCAAAGTTATCTACTAATACTTTGGCCACATTTGGTGAAAGAAATGCTGGTAAAGTTGGTCCTAAGTGAATATTTTTAACTCCAAGGTGTAATAATGATAATAATACTATTACGGCTTTTTGCTCATACCATGAAATATTATACGAAATTGGGAGTTTATTTACATCATCAAGTCCAAATACTTCTTGAAGCTTTAATGCAATAACGACTAATGAATATGAATCATTACACTGACCTGCATCTAATACTCGTGGTATTCCACCGATATCACCAAGGTTTAATTTGTTATATTTGTATTTTGCACATCCGGCAGTTAAGATAACTGTATCCTTTGGAAGTTTTTCTGCAAATTCAGTATAGTAGTTTCTTGATTTTGCTCTACCATCGCAGCCAGCCATAACAAAGAATCTCTTTATGGCACCAGTTTTAACAGCATCTACAACCTTATCAGCAAGAGCTAATACCTGATTATGAGCAAATCCTCCAATGATTTCTCCCTTTTCTATTTCTGTTGGAGCCTTGCACTTCTTAGCCATTTTAATTAATTCTGAGAAATCTTTATTTCCATTTTTATCTGCTGGAATATGCTTACAAGATGGTTCTCCTGTTGTTCCTGTTGTAAATAATCTATTTTTGTAAGAATTCTTTGGAGGTACTATACAGTTTGTAGTCATTAAAATTACTCCATTGAACTTTTCAAACTCATCTCCTTGTTTCCACCATGCATTTCCATAGTTTCCTGCAAAGTGAGGATATTTCTTAAAGGCAGGATAGTATTGCCCTGCAAGCATTTCACTATGAGTATAAACATCTACTCCTGTTCCTTCTGTTTGCTCTAATAACATTTGTAGATCTTTTAAATCGTGACCAGAAATTAATATTCCAGGATTATTTCTAACTCCAATATTTACTTTTGTAATTTCAGGATTTCCATAAGTTTCTGTATTTGCTTTATCAAGTAAAGCCATTGCATCAACACCAAATTTTCCTGCTTCTAAAGAAAGAGCAACTAAATCTTCGGCTGATAATGAATCATCTAATGTAGCAGCTAGAGCTTTAGCCATAAATCCATGAATTAGAGCATCATTATATCCTAAGTTCATTGAATGCTTCATATATGCTGCTAAACCTTTTAAACCATAGATTATAAGTTCTCTCAAGCTTCTTACATCTTCATTTTCTGTTGCTAGTACTCCAACCTTTTCAGCTTTAGCGTCAAACTCTCCTATGGTATCAGCTGACCATACTGCTGCTCCAGGTATAACGATATCTTTTGATGCTATTCTAAATAATTTCTTAAAGAAACCGCTATTTTCTTTAATTTCACCTACCTGTCCACCAGCTTCTAAAACTTTGATTTTTAATTCTTCCCTTAATTTTAAAGTTTCTTTTACTCTATCTAAAAGTGCTTCTCTGTGAAAGTTAGCATTAGTAATGGTTGAAAATAAGTTTTCAGATATATATTTGTCTACATTATCATCAACTACCCCAACTTTTCTTCCTTCATTACTTACAATTGCTAATCCTTTAGTTACATAAATTAATAAGTCCTGTGCCTTTGCTACATCTGCCGTTTTACCACATACACCATTTACAGTACATCCTTTTCCACCTGCAGCTTCTTGACATTGAAAACAAAACATATTTGACATAATATATATACCCCCGATTTATTATTTTATTATTTGGTGCTTTATTATTTATTGCTTTATTATTTATTACTTTATTATTTAGTGCTTTTTTATTTGGTACTTGTTATTTCTATGTGCTTATTATATTATGTCTATTGAAATAATTCGGTATCTTAGGATACAAAAAGGATGATGTTTAAATGATAGAAAAATATATTCATATAATTAAAGAATCTCCATTATTTTATGACATAAAAGAGGAAGAAATTATTTTCATGTTACAATGCTTAACTCCCCAAATACACAGTTTTAATAAAAATGAGTGCATAGTAAATTCAGGTGAAACAGTTAACAGATTTGGTATAATATTAGAGGGAGAAGCAACTATTCTTAAAGAAACCTCTGAAGGAAATAATGTCATTATTTCTGTAGTAAAAAAAGGGGATTTGTTTGGGGAAATGCTGGTATTCTCAAGTCGTAAAGTATTTCCAGTTACAGTAAGAGTACAAAGCTCCTGTAAGGTTTTATTTCTTACAAATTCAGACCTTATAGCTAGATGTGGAAAGATGTGTCCGTGGCACAATAAAATGCTCCAAAATTTTATTAAAATAATATCAGATAAAGCATTGTTGTTAAATAAGAAGGTTGAATACCTTTCAATAAAAAGTATTCGTGGTAAAATAGCTACATATCTGCTGGATCAGTATCAAAACAATCCTAACACTAACATATTTCTACCCTTAAAGCGCAACGAACTTGCTGATTTTCTAAATGTTTCTAGACCATCCCTTTCAAGGGAGATGGGTGGTATGCGTGATGAAGGTATAATCGACTTTCACTTGTCTACATTTAGGATAAAGGACATGGAAGCGTTGAAAAGTTTTTGCAAACAATAAAAAAAGAGGCGCTAACCTCTTTTTTTTCCGTATTAATCTATAAACCATCATTTTTATTCCAATAATTGTTAGCAGCAGCTACGGTTTGAAAATTAGTTGCGACTACTTGCGAAACAGATATCAAGCTATTAGCATTTTTTGAGTACTTTGGACGCAATTTTTTTCGAATCTCTTCAGATGGTTGTGTATATACAACAGCCATTTGCGAAAGTTTAATCGCTAATTCAAAGCCTTCTTGCGGTGTGTTAGTTTTTAAGCTAGTAAGCCATGGTTTCATCTTTTATCCCCCCCATATTTTCAGTATATGTTTGGTAAAAAGATTGTTTCCTACGGGGAGGGTCTCCTGTGACTAGGTTTTCTTAAATTATATCTACTTCAAAAATCCTTGTAAAATCGTATCTTCTGCTTCTTTTTCTGTAAGTCCTAAAGTCATCAGCTTAATCAATTGCTCAGAGGCAATTTTGCCTATGGCAGCTTCGTGAATTAATTGAGCATCGGAATGAAAGGCAGTAATTTCAGGAATTGAAGACACTTGAGCCTGACCCATAATAATAGAATCACACTGTATATGTCCGCGGCACTCCTCATAGCCCCGCATGTTTAAATGGAAAATCTGTTTAGAATCATCCTGCGCTACTGAACGGGAAAGGATTTGAGCTGTAGCATCTTTACCCTTTAGTTCCACCAAAATATTAGATTCAGCACTTTGCTTGTCCGCTGTGAGCAATCTTTCAGAAACAATTAAGCGGGCATCTTTGTGCAGAATAACTTCTGTATCCCGTTTTGTTTTGTCCACACCCTTGATCTGGACCATCTCCAATTCGGCAACGCCACCCTCTTCTACTTCTATGAAAGTTTTGGGATTTAAAACGCGTTCTCCACTGCCATCCCCTTCACCATAGTGTTTTTCCACATACTTCATCCTTGCGCCTTTGCGAATAAATAATTCATGAATGCCATCATGCTGTGCTTTTTTACTACTTCCATTATGAATCCCACAACCTGCTACTATAGTTACATCAGAATTCGCACCAATTTCAAACGTATTATAAACCATATCATTTAAATCTTCCGAAAGAATAACAGGAATATGCACGCTTTCTCCCTTAGTTCCTGGCTTAATAATAATGTCAATCCCGGGTTTATCCTTTTTAGGCACAATATCAATGTTTGCTGTAGTATTGCGCCCTGCCGCTTCTCCGTTCTTTCGAATATTATAGGCACCACTTGGTACTTCGTGCAAATCAGCGACTTCTTTTAAAATCTTCTTATCGATCACACTTAACGGCATTTGCTTTACCTCCTATTTCACAAGCATTGCGGCAACGACAGGCCGTATCTAGATGTTCAATTTCACCTAGTATCTTATCTTTATCTGTAATTTCACTAATTTTTCCATTAGCGACTACAATAACTTGATCAGCCAACTTAAGGATACGTTCTTGGTGAGATATAATAACAATCGTAGTGTCATACTTTTCATTTAATCTTTCAAAGGTTTCTGTTAATTTCTGAAAGCTCCACAGGTCGATTCCTGCTTCAGGTTCATCAAATAAAGCAACTTTTAATTTGCGTGCCAAAACACTAGCAATCTCCAAACGCTTTAATTCACCACCAGAAAAGCTAGCATTAATCTCGCGATCTAAATAATCCTGTGCACATAAGCCCACATCAAAAAGAAGATCACAAGGATTAACATTGTTATCACCTGCTGCTAATTCTAGCATATCTCTGACCTTCATCCCTTTAAACCGGGGAGGCTGCTGAAAAGCATAACCTATTCCTAGTCTAGCTCTTTCGGTAATACTCTCTTTCGTAATATTTGCAGAATCTATTAAAATTTCTCCTGAGGTTGCTGGATATATACCCATAATAACTTTAGCAATGGAAGATTTACCGCCCCCATTAGGGCCAGTCACTACATAAATCTTTTTTTGTTCTAACTTTAAGTTAATTTCCTTTAGAATTTGGACCTCTCCATTATCACCCTCTAGAGTCAAACCCACATTTATTAATTCCAGCATCTATATTACCACCTTTAAAAATTCTTAATAACTTATTTATATCATATTTTATCATTATAAAGCGAGAGATAAATCTTTTACATATAACATTATTCTATTAGTGAAATTTCCGTGCCGAATCAAATAAGGTCACCAATCGTATGAATTATATGATTGATGACCTGGAAATTTAACTTTCTATTTTATTAAATATCCCACTCTACTCTACGATGAGTTAATTTCTCCATTTTCTCAAAGGTACCTAAATAATCTTCTTTTCTCTTAGGCCAAATTTCTTCTAAATCCTTCTCCTGATCCTCTGCTAATGGGAAGAAGTTTAAAGCCTGTTTTAAATAATCTAACGACTGTTCTAAATTATTATCTTCCTTTTCTATTTCTGCTTTAAAAAGATAAGCATTATATAAATAGCTATTGTTTTCAAATTTAGTTATATTTTCGTAATAACTAATTACCTTGGCTGTTTCTTCAAGCGCTTTATCTTTTTGGCCCACTATTTTTAGAAAATCTAATCTATGTTTCCATACATAACCTTTTACTAAAAACACAAAATCAAATTCTGTTGCTTCTAATAATGCCCATGCTTTATTTAGATACTCTAATGCCTTTTGTGCATCTTGATTTACTTTCCACTGTAATAAACCAATATCCTGTAATACCCATACCTTTTGTTCTAAATACTTTTCTTCTGGAACTAAGTTATCTTTATCAAAATAACCTTCCATATAATTATTTAAAGTTTCTTCCATTATTTCTAAAGAAATTTCTGAAGAACCTTCATATTCCTCATAATTCTCTGAAGATAAAAGTCTTGCTAGAATAATCAAAGACTGCCAGCTACCATTTTTTTGTACCATTCTATCAGTAACTTGTTTACTTATTTCAATTCCTTTATTTTCAATATAACTTAGCCATTCTTCAAATGTTTTCTTTTCCATAAATAAACCTCCAATTAATTGAAATAAAATTTATTTTAAGCAAATTGTAAAATATAGATAATACATTTTTATTAAATCAGTTACTATCCATGATTTTTACAACTTTGTTTTAACTATATCACTTTAACTCAATAATTAAAATCCTTTGCTTATATGTTATTAGATATTATATATTATATAAGAACTCACCTATTTCTTTTTAAGACTATATCTCCAACCTTACAACCTAAATTATCTGCGATTACAGGACATTTTGCTTTTAATAAAAAGAAGATCTCTTTATTTTTATCATCACTTAAAGTTTCATAATTCCCTTGGCCTTTAGATATAATTAAATCAGATTTTTCATATTCAATAAGAAATTCTGCAGAACATTGCTTTAAATCTGTCCCAGGAACATTACTACCATTATCTATAACCTTCACTAATTTATTCATTCCTATCTGTGCTGCATCAAACATTGTGGAGTCATTTAGTGCTGGTTCTTTCTTTACAACATAGGTTATTTTCTCTATAGGCAAATTTTCTATTAAAAGTTTATCAAATACAATTTCTCCTGCATTGTCCCCTAGAAATAGTATCTTCTCTGCTCTGTCTATTCTTTCTTTTAACTCCTCTACTTTATTAAAAATTATTTTGCGATTTAGACAATCATTTATAGTTTTTTTAACATCCTCTTCTGTTAAATCAGAATATACACCAAAATCTATAATATTTCCGGCAATAGAAATTCTAATAGCTGTTTCTAGTTTGTCGGAACTGTTATCAATTAATTTCCTTGAATCAGCCGATAATTTTAAAGCTGAATGATTGAATTTATCTTTTATTTCTTTATAAGGATCATCTATATTTAACATTTTTTTAATTTTAGACTGAATTAAACTTGCCATAAATGGCGGAGTTTCATTAAAATTAAAACTTGCCATATCATTCATTATTTCTTTAATTACCTTTTCTTGAACGCTTTTATTATTAGTAACTAATTTAACCGTGTCTATTGCCTGTCTTAATAAACAAGGTAAACAGTCATAATATATTTTCATTCTTTTCCTCCTCATACTTCCTTCATATTATCATTTAAAAACTCATATGCATCTTTGATTTCTTGAAACTTCTTGGCTGCATCTGGATCTTTATTCAAATCTGGATGATACTCTTTTGCCTTTTTTCTATATGCCATTTTAAATTGTTCTTTATCTGCATCATAAGGTACACCTAAAATATCACAGCTTTTTTTATATTTTGTCTTCAAATCGACTGAAGGATTTATATAACTATCTCCATAACCGCTATAATTACCATAGCTACCCTGCCATCTTTGAGAATTTTGTTGATACCATTGTTGTTTAAATTGTTCTTCTCTTTTTCTTTGTTGCTCATAAAAATGGCGTTGTTCCTCTCTTCTTCGTTCCTCTTCTGCCTTTTTATATGCAACTTTATATTCATTAAAAGCTTTATACTGATATTTTTTCTGATCCATCAAGTAATTAGCAAGATTAAATAAAAACTCTGTTGTAATATATTTCAAATACTTCAAATAAGATACTAATCTTGTGCCTAGCACGGGAAATGCTAGTAAGAAAACTACAATAAATAGCGCAAAAGGATCCATTAATACTCTAATCGTCAATGAACTAGCAAATAGTAAAACTATTAAACAGCCACCCATACTCAATAAAGCAAAACAGCCTTTAGTTATACTTTTAGTAAGACTTATTATAAATGAAACCATGGTCTCTATTATTTGTATTAAACTATCCATTAAAACATCTAGTGCCTTAGCTATTACATATATAGCTTTACCTATTATTTTCTTGATTAAACTCATTTATAGTTGACCTCTCCTTATTTCTGCCTTTAAGTTTTGTACAACCTCTCTTGTTATGTCTTTCTAGTAAAATTTTCTTTACACTTAGGACATGTAACCATGATTTTTCCTTTGCCTTTTGGAACCCGTAATGTCGTCTTACACTTGGTGCATGTATAATATTTATGTGTCTTTGAATCTTTAATACGATTTTGAGTCTTTTTCAACTTAGAGTAAATGGGACTGACAATTATGGCAAACTTATAATTCTCCATACTTCGCTTTTGAATATCTTTTGAAAATACTCTGTATATCGCAATAAATGAAGGAATATAACTTATAATAATTAATGCTGAAATTTCTGTAATCCGAGGTATAAATGTCAAAACTACTGATAATATAACTAAAAAGATAGAAAGCTGATCCCCTCCATATCTTCCAATCATAAACTTTCTTAACCAATTCATTGTCTTCACTCCTAGTAAAATACTCAAGTTTGTTTCTTTACTTATAATCTTACACTCTTTTAGAAAAAAAATCTCCTTTTAATAGCAAGATTTATATTTTTAATCTTGCTATTAAAGGAGATCATTTCACTTTGTTATTTATTTTTTAAATTGCTCAAAAAAGATCTTGAACTATGACATGACCAATCCACCATCAACATATAATGTTTGCCCCGTCATAAAACGGCTCCAGTCAGAAGCTAAAAATAGGACAGGTCCTGCTATATCCTTAGGTGATGCAATTCTTTTAAGAGGTGTTTGGGCAATCAGCATTTCTTTTACTTCTTCTTTAGTGTCTCGACTAGCATCTGTCGGATATACTAACCCTGGTGCAACACAATTAACACGAATACCAAATTGACCTAACTCTGCCGCCAGATTACGACTGTACCCAACAAGGGCTGCTTTTGCTGTTGTATATTCATGATAAGGAATAGTAGGTCGTGCTACTAAGTCTGAAACAATATTTATAATACTACCCTGATTTTTCATTTTCATATTTCTAAAAACAGCCTGACAGACATTGTGGGTTGAGCGCAAAGAACCGTCTATTTGAGATTGATAATCCTCCCAGCTTAGTTCCCAAGCAAGTTTGCGATTTTCAGGACTAAATACATATGATTTAAAAGCGTTGTTTACTAAAACATCAATTTTTCCTACCTCTAAAATAATCTCATCGACCATTTCCCTAACAGAACTTTCACAGGTTACATCTGCTTGAATAGACCATGCATCACCCCCAAAGTCCTTACATGCTTTAACAACCTTTTCTGCTGCTTCTTTATTTTTAAGATAATTAACTACCACAATCGCGCCTTCTTTTGCGAAAGACTGAGCAATTTCAGCCCCTATGCCTCTACTTGATCCAGTAATAAGAACAATCTTATCCTTTAATTTCATTTTTTTCTCCTTTACTTTTTAAGAATAAAGTCATCAACTACTACTTTAGACATATCTAGTTTATTGTTAATTAACCCTAGTCTTTGATAAACATCTGCTCCCTTTTGCAAGATCTCTAAGTTAAGCTCACCTAGCATCTCTTCCTTTGGATTAGAAGAAAGACTGGAAACATTTCTTAAGTTAATAACTTTTAAATTAATATTTTCATCCTTTCCATCAATTGCATATTTTACTGCTAAAGAAGCTGCTTCCTCAGGGTTATCAATCATCCATTGTGTACTATTCTGATATCCTTCCAAAAACCTATTAATAACTTCTTTTTTTTCTTGATATGTTTTTTCTGTCATAACATAAAGGTCACTTGGAAGATTTAAATATTCTTTTACTTCCATAACATTTACTTCTCCTAACCCTTTTTGTCTACCCAGCTCTAAGCCAGTATCTGTGGCTGCAGTTGCATCTACTTGTCCTTGAATTAGAGGAGCAAAATTTAAAAGCCCGGTTTCAACAATGGTTACATCCTTTTCTGTTAGACCCACCTGATGTAAGAGAATAAGTAAATTCTGTCTAGTTCCACTTGAGAGACTATATACACCTATCTTTTTTCCTTTTAGATCTTCTGGTCTAGTAATATTTTTTCTTTTAAAGATATAACATTAAAAACATTCTGAGGATAAATATTATATATAGCTACTAATTTTTCTCCTTTATCCAAGGCCGCATACAAAGAACCTGGATCTGTAAAAGCAATATCTGCTTGATTGGTAAGAATGTTTTTGATTGCATCTCCACCGCCTGCACCTGGGATTAAGGTGACATTTATTCCTTTATCTTTGTAAAAACCTTTTTCTTCATCAACTAAAAGATTTATTTGTTCAGTGATAGATTTACTCCAACTTGCAACCCTTACCTCTTCAATCTTTTGTGATTCTTGTTGTGAGTTATTTTCCCCATCATTTGCTGAACAGCCACACAAAAAAATGATCATCGTGAATAATAAAATTGCTATTAAAGATTTAATTTTTATAATTTTCATTTCCTTCTCCCTTTCAAATATGGTTTTAATAATAATCGCTCAATGAGGCTTACTCCTTGATAGAGAAACATCCCCATAATTGTAAGTAGTATTAGAATGGAAAACATAAGAGGAGTATCCATCATACTTTGAGAAGCTATAATCATTGCGCCTAGCCCTACATTTCCCCCTATAAACTCACCAATAACGGCTCCAACTACCGCTAATACAACTGCCACCCTAAGCCCTGACATAATTGCAGGCAATCCAGCAGGTATCTTTAAACGAATAAGAGTTTGTAGCCGTGTGGCTCCCAAGATGTAAAACAAATCTTTCTTATTCGAATCAGTATACTGGATTGCAGTTACTGTATTTTCTAAAAGCGGAAAGAAACATATTAAAGCAGTGATAACTACCTTAGAAGTCATTCCAAAACCAAACCATACAATAAATAGTGGAGCTAAGGCTAATTTAGGCACTGCTTGGCTCGCAATAACATAAGGATATAAAAGCCTTCTTAAAAAATCAATTTCTCCCATTAATACCCCAAAAACAAACCCCGTAGTACAACCAATCAATAATCCTAATATTACTTCAATACTTGTATGTAGAAAATGAGACATAAAATAGCCACTTTTTAAACCATCCCATAAAACTGAAAGTATAACTGTTGGAGTCGGAAGAACAAGATCCGACATAGGTCTGGCTATAATTTCCCAGCTAATTAATAAAATTACAAAAAGTAAAAAAGAATAGTATTCAACCTTTTTCATTTTCAACCTCCACCTAGGGACTTGCGAATATCCAAGCATAAATCATTGAAATACGGCTCATATCTCATCTGAAAACTGCGTTCTTTTGGAAGATTCACTCTTAGGCTACGGATAATCTCACCTTCTGATATTATTGCTATATGGTCAGATAAGTAAACAGCTTCAGTAATATCATGAGTGATAAAAAGTACAGTCGTTTTCTCCATTTTACAAAGCTTTAATAAATCATCCTGTATTTCTTCTCTTGTAATTGCATCTAGGGCAGCAAAGGGCTCATCTAAAAATAACATGATAGGTTTTTGAATGAGAGCCCTTGCAATGGCTACTCTACTTTGCTGTCCACCAGATAACTCTGTGGGATATTTATCCTTATGGGAAATAATACCTACTAACTGGAGCAGCTCCTCTGCATAGTTTAATTCTTCCTTGCTTGGCTTTCTTTGAAGTGAAATTGGCAACAGTACATTATCAATAACGGTTTTCCATTCTAAAAGGGTCGGTGATTGAAAAACATAACCAATCTGAGATGAAGGCTTAAAAACTTCTTCCCTCTTAAGATATATTTTACCCTCGTCAGGTTTCAAAAGACCTGCTGCCAGCTTTAGTAAAGTAGTTTTTCCGCATCCGCTTTTACCCAATAGAGAGTGAAATTCCCCTTCATTAACTTGCCAGCTAACATCTTTAATTGCAAAATCAAACTCTTTGTAACAATAATGAATATTACTCAGTGTCAAAAAACTCAAGGGCTTACCTCCTAATCAACGTATAGAGCAAATTTCTCAGAATAATCCTCTGCACTATGTTCGATGTCTACTATGTTGACTAAATCACTTAAATTAAACCGTCCATCATGATGCCAACCTGATTCAGGAGAAGTCATGTTTCCAAGCGCGGTTATACGAGTAACCCCTGCTTTAGCTAATAAGTCTGAAATGGAGAAAAGTTCTTCTGGCGTTGCTGCAATACCTACTGTTTGTAAAAGAGAACGAAACGGTTCAATATATTCAATAATTTCATCAAGTTGATCTACAGCAATAATTTTAATAACTCTATTTAAACAACTAGGTATTAGTTGACTACAATCTTCTTCATAGACAACAGTCCAGTCATTTGATGAATTACTAATTATTTCTTTCATTGGTTCGTGAAGAATGCTGAGCTCTTCTCTGTTTTGCCAAGCAGCATTAGCTGTCATCTCTTCTATGGATAATTCTCTTTTAGGATACCTTTCCTCAAAACATGCCAGTTCGTAAGCAACATATCTGGCAAATTCCTTCGGAGAAACGCTTCCACCCTTTTCAACAAAGAAAAAATGAGGTGAATAGCATCCTTGTTGATCATATCGAATAATATCATTTGCCGCATCATGAGCAGCTTGAACGGCTTTTCGTGCATCTAAAGCCGCATTTGAGACCATCCCAAAACTAATTTTATGACCAAATGGGAGAAACCTAGTTGTAATAGGAATTTGTTCTCTAAGTGAAGCTAATGATTGATTACTCCCATAACCAACTACTAGGTCAGCCTTACTGAAAATCCTACTCTCACGAACTTTGTCTCCCCCTTTCCACCAAACAATTGCGACACAATCAGCTAATCTAGGTTCTATTTCTACCAATGCTTGAACAAATAACCCCGCAAATAAAGGTTCATTACTTGAAACCTTACCGATATTTCCTGATTTCACCATAAGACTAGATATAAGACTCCATATAGGAAGAGCCGGTACATTTCCCGCCCAGATATGAACTACAAGATCTTGTCCTACTGCCTTTGAAAAACCACCTTTTGGCCTAGGTTGAAAATCATCTAAAAGCATAGGATTTTCAAAATCTTCCGTCAAGAATCGATAGAGCTGCGGTTTGCGAAAGGTTTTTAAATATGACGTAAGACCTAAACGAATAATTTCCTCATTATACCCAGTAATAATAGGCAGCAGTTTTTCTGCCTTCTGCCTATAATATGAACTTTTATCGAGAAACTTTGCTATAGTTTGATCTAAAATGTTGATAATTTGGTTTACAGTAAATGATTTAAGTACAGTTCTGCTATTCTTTTTAATCATCTCTGCCACGGCAGAAAGCTGCTCCTCTGAAAGTATAGGTATTTCTATTTCCAATATTTCCCTTTCCCTTTTAAAAGTCAAAGTCTGCCATTCCAGCTTTTCTTGGAAGCTAAGGGGTAAATAGCCGGCCTTTTCTATCATAGAGATACTCCTTTCTTTGCCTGAATAAATTCCTCAACTGCAATAGAGCAACCTTTGGCTTCTGCACCTTCTGACCTGCCCAACAGAAGAAAACCATTTTCTACTTCTACCCCTATATCTTCAGTAAGAATGGTGGTCACCGAGTTAAAATTAGCTAAATCACAATGAACAAGTAAACCTTTTTCCCCTTTAGGTACATCTTGTCCTGTTATAGGGTTAATGACCCTAGTTTTTATCCAATGAGGTCCAGACTTTATTGAAGGAATTACCATGTTTCCATTATCATAAAACTGGGTACTCAGCTCCGTCATACCATACATGTTGATACAATTTTTCCTATCAACTCCAAAGCAACTCGAAAGACGGTTATAAAAGTTATCCAAATTCATCTCTCTTGATTGATTTTTAAATCCTCCTGTATCGAGAATTCTACTCTCTTTAGGCAGATTAAATACTTTTCCCATCTTTTCTAATTCATCTAATATATGTACGAAACTATAGCTTGCACCTAATAACGCACAAGGCTCTCCTGACTTTTCAAAATGTTCTAATTTTTCTATAAGATATTCTATCTTTAAACCATTATCATCAATAAAATAGGAACTATGCTCTGTTCCAAATTCCTGTAGAGCAAAAGCCAGATAATGAGCTAGAGATGAATTTGGCATCTCTTCTTCTGTCGGAAAAAGAATTCCCATGTGAATTTTTTCATTTTTTCCCATAAAGCGTTCTCTAAAATTATATTTCATGGACAAATCATATAAATACAAGTTAGGATGATAATGTTTTCCACGAATCCCTTGCGTTGTGCCACTAGTCATAAAAATCCTTTCAGCTTTATCAGGATTGATACAACTTAAGGAAAAATCTTTAAAAGCATCAACTGGCACCGGAGGAATCTGTCTCCATGTTTTCACTGTTCTTGGGGTAATTCCCTTTAGACGACAATATTTTTGATAAGGTAGATTATGCTTATAATGATAAGCATATAGATACAAAGCAAGCTCATTAAATTGCTCATCTGAAGCATGTCCTTGAACAATAAATTTACTGACATAATTAATTACTTCTTGTTCACTCATATATATATTTCCCCCTAAAAAAAATAAACACTTTGCGTAAGCAAAGTGTAATAATTTAATCACATTCCCTACGCTGGCATTACCCAACAGGTTCAATCGGTCTACGAAAACATCATACTCTCAGCCTTTTCAAGCTCCCGATATAAAATATATTGATTTTTCTTTTAATTAAGTATACTTCTTCTAATAAGTAATATCAACCTAATTTGCCATAGGCTTATCCATAATACCAAAACAAAGTATATTCTATTTTTATTTTTCCGTTTATAGAACAGCTTAAAGGCCTACTTCTTTCGCAAAATAAACTTTATTAAAATTGCCTACTTTTTTAATATTATACGCACAATATCCTGAGTTAAATAGTTCTTTTTGTTTTTCATAGTCAGTATTTAAAACAATAATTGTCTCTTCTTTCTTTAAAGAAAGGGGATTTTGTAAATCTTGATATAATATATATCTTAGTTTATTTCCATATTTTTTAGATATTTTTTTAGCTACCATATTAAGTCCAGTCAAAAACACATTTAAGCTTGGATAATTGAAAGGGGAAACTGTAGCCATGGTATAATGCCACTGGTCTCTTTCCATAACTATTTCTTGTAATTTATTAGCCATTTGTTTCTGCAAATTATTACCTCTAAAATCTGGATGGACAGCTGCTACCTCATAATGAATTACCTTTTTTAATTCTTTTTTGTCTAAATTAAGATCTAGACCTAAGTTATCTTCTTTGTCTCCCGGAACCATAGTAGCAAAATAACCGCATAAATTTCCCTCAAAAAATGTTCCTACCATAATCCCTTGACCTGTTAAAATTTCTAAAAATTCTCCTTCTGATGTAAAGGCATAAATATCAGGATTATTTAAACTATTTATAATTTCATTTTGGAGAAACATGACTTCTTGTAAATTAGATTCATTTAATAAATCAATTTTAAAGATATTTTCAATATTCTTCACCTATGTTTAACCTCTATCCTTTAAAAAAATTTTCTAGATAAATTCTGTTAAGCTTTCCTTGATTTCATTTAGCTGTTTTGCTGATACTCCACCATCTAAAGCTGACAGTAAACTTAAATAGAAGTCTTCTACCTGCTCTTTTATTTGCTTAATGAGCTTTTCAAATTCATCTTCCAGGACACTTTCATATAATGTTTGAATCCTTTTTTGTTCATTTTGTAAATATTCATCTGCCTCAACTGTGAGCACGCGACTAATTTCTTCGCTCATTAATTTGTTTTCACCTTTTTCAAAAAATGCTTTGGGATTTTTAAAATAATCCATAGCCTTTGCAAATAATCCAGATGATATATCTTTAAAAGCCACTTCAAAATCAATTTCTCTTTCATTTTTAAATTCAAAAGTAGAAAAAGATACATCTTGATTGACATCACGAATTTTTTCCCCCAGCATTATCTGATATTCTGCTGTTATTTTTTCTGCAAAGCGATCCAATCTTACCGTTGTTGCTCTCATTTCTTGGGCAAAATCAAACCCAATTTGCTCGAGTAGTTCATTAAGACAATTTCGCAAAACTTGCTTTAAATTATGACCATCATCGCGTAAGACCATCGGATTAAATGATTCTTTAAATAAATCACTAAATCGCAAAAATACTCTTTGCTTTATGTAATAAATTAACTCTTCTGTTTCTTGATCTATTTGATTTTTTAATTTTTTTGCTGTTTGCTGTGTAATAATTTCGGTTATATTTATTTTTTCAGCTTTAATATTTTCTCTTTTCTTTTGTTTAACTACAGCATCTTCATTCGTACTCTCAATTAGTTTTTCTACTAAACTATATACTCGTCTTAGTTCATTTTCAGATGCCCTTGCCGCCATATTTGCTAAATCATGTGTAATAAAATAATAAAAAGATTCCTCAAAAACTGGCATCCCCGAAATAGGAGGATCTACTTTTTCCTTTTTTCTTTTAGTGCATGTAAGCTTGATAATGAATATAAATTAGGTTTTCTAACACCATATTTTATTAAATGCTCGTGAACATATTCGATTACTTCTTCTTTTTCTTCCTCATTATTTGCTAAATCAATAGCATTTATTATGAAAAACATCTTATCTAACTGAAATGAATCCTTTACACGGCCTAGTTGAATCAAGAATTCTCGATCAGGTTTTGAAAACGCATGATTATAATACGTCACAAATAATATAGCGTCTGAATTTTTGATATAATCAAAAGCTACGCTGGTGTGACGAGCATTAATAGAATCTGCTCCTGGTGTATCAACGAGTGTAATACCCCTCTGTGTTAGCGAACAATCATAATAAAGATCAATCCATTCCACAAAACAAGACTTTTCTTCCTTAGCAACGTAATCACCAAACTCATCCATTGTTGTTTCTATTACACTTCCAAACTGTCCTTTAAACGTTTTAAACCCACGTTTAAAGGCTTGTAAAAAGGTAAAATTAGCTTTTTCAGATGCTCCTTGTTGACCAGATTTACTATCAATGTTTTCTACAATTTCTAATGCATTATTTAAGCTTTCTGCATGAAATTCAAATAATTTTAACGCATGATTTATATCCTCCAGCATTGCCACTTCTTCTTTTACTTTAATAATAACAGTACCATGCTGATATTTATTATTTACTGGTTTAATTTTATTAATAGCTGCTGTCATCGGATTTGGCGATACAGGTAAAACCCTCTCACCAATTAATGCATTTGCAAAGGAGGATTTACCTGCACTAAAAGCCCCAAACAATGCAACCGTAAAGCCCTTATTTTCTAATCTATTCCCTTTTTCCTCTAACTCACTTGCCAGCTTTTTAAAACCAGGTAAATCTTTTATTATTTGGGCCGTTTTGTTTAATTTTTCTGATGTCTGCTTCATCCTGTCAGATGATTCATCTAGGGCTAATTTATTTGGGGTGCTTACAACTTTGCTAGTTAACTCTTTATTCTTTGAATTTTTTAATGGCAGGTTACTTTTTTCCAGAATCTTTTGCACTATCATAGTTTTTCCATCGACTACTTCATATTCTTCTTCCACTATATTAAATAAATGACATCTCTCATCCTCCAGAGCCTCTGCATTACTAATTAACATTTCGATCTTTTTTCTATGAGCTTGCTCAGTTGACTCCTGCTTTTTTACCTGTTCAAAGGCAGTAATATACTGCTTAAATCCAGCTAACTTTTCAGATATCCTAGCTTCAACAGCCTCATTTTTCTCTTGTAAAGAGGTCAATATTTCATCTTTTAGCTCTTCTAAACTATTTTTCGCAAAGCTTTTAATCTCACTTACTACATCAGTTGTATAATTCATAACAGTGGTATTTGATAAAACGGCTCCTCCTTTTACCAATGAGGTTAATAATTGGCTTGAAAAATTTACATGGAAATCTTGAATCTTAGCTAATAATTCTTTATTTTCAATCCGCTTATCTTTTAAAAAGTTTACGAGAAAGTTCCGCAGATGCCACTCTACTTGTGATTTAGTTTTAATAAGGGTATCTTGATAAAAAATATCCAACCTTTTTTGCCGCTCTTCCTCTGTTTTTTGTTTTCTAAATAAAAATCCAGCCTTAAATCCTGGTTGGCACGACTCAAGATAAGACTGGGCTAATTCTCTAGTTTGAAATGACATTAAATAGGCACTATCTAAGAGTCTTTTCACTTCAGAATTAAATTCCTGTTCTGCCTTTTCTACAGCACCAATTAAATCGTTTTTTTCCTGCCATAAGCCATTATAACTATTTTCTAAATCTTCATACTCCTTGGACGACAATTTATTTAAAATATCCCTAAAAGGCTTCAGCATTAGCTCATTCTTTTTATTTATTAAATCAAAATGGTCTTTAAGCAATTTTTGCAGAGAATGAAAGATAGACTTAACGAGTAAAGTATCTTTTTCTTCTAGCCGTTCTGCTAAAAAATCCTGCAACCTCTGAAATTGATTATGTTCATGCTTCTCTTCTTTTAAAGAAGTATAAAAAATATCCGCAGGATTTACGCCCCATGAGGCAAAAGATTCAGCTACGCTTATTTTAAAGTCAGTAAAAGAAAGTTCCTTATCAGAATGCTTGTCTACTTGATTAATGACAAGATAAACTTCTTTACCAGCCTCAGTTAACTCTTTGATAAACATAAAGTTTACCTCTGATTGCACATGATTATAATCCATCACATAAAAAACTAAATCAGCAAGATAAAGCGCAGACTCTGTGGCAATACGATGCGCATCATCTACTGAATCTATACCAGGAGTATCCATAATCACAGTTTTGCTTGGCAAATTTATATCTGTATAACTTATTTCAATTTCTTTGATTAGATCTCCATCTTTACAATAATTTTTTACCATTTTATAATCATAGGGAGCACGATATAAGCGTGGTTTTTCATTTTTAAAAAAGACCTTTGCGTATTCATCTCCCTCTTTTACCTTGACCAGATTTGCACTAGTTGGTATGGGGCTAGACGGCAAGATATTTTCTCCCACTAAACGATTAATCATACTGGATTTTCCGGCTGAAAAATGACCACAAAAAGCAATCGCAAATTCTTCTTTCACTAGCTTACCGGCTAATTGTTTAACCTTTTGCGCATTATCTTGATCACCCTGTGCTAATAGATATTCATAGAAAGCTAAGATTTTTCCCTTTAGTATCTTAATTTTTGCTTGCTGATTTATATTTTGAGTCATACATAAATTCTCCTTACATCAAACTTTATATTAATCTATAATAGTGATAACTTAGCCATCTTTAATAGCCTATTATCTCGTATTCTAAATATTCTTCACAATTTAGATTACTCCTTTACTTTGCTTCATAATTTCTCATATTTACTGTATTTTCGACCTATATATATATTTTATCTCAAATTTAGTTTAATATTATTAATGGCTTGATTTTAAAAAGTAAGGTTAAAATCGTTAAAGGAGGTGTTTTTCTATGTTACATTGGCTAAAGGTTCTATTCCATTTTAGTATCTTGTGGGGAATTTATAAAATTGGAGATATAGCTGTTTCCTATTTACATATACCTATTCCAGGTAATGTTTTTGGTATGTTACTATTATTACTACTTTTAACACTTAAAATAGTACCTATTAGTTGGATTGAAGATGGAGCAAGTTTTTTACTTAAACATATGGCTTTCTTTTTTATTCCGATAGCAGTTGGCTTAATGGCTTGGGGCGAACTATTTTTAAGTCAAGGAATCCAGTTAATCTCTATAATTATGATTGGAGCTGTGATTACTATTCTATCCACTGCTTTTACAACATTATTTTTATCAAAATCTTTAGACAAGAAAGGTTATAAATAGATATGAAAATATTAATAATACTTTATTCTATTGTAATTACAATACTTAGTTATTGGTTTAGCCGTAAATTAAATCAAAAATACCCCTCACCATTTACTAATATTGTCTTTTTAAGTACTGCAATTATAATTATTACCCTCTTACTTTCAGGATTATCTTTTGAAGATTATACACCAGGTAAAAATATTATGACCTTTTTATTGGGTCCTGCAACGGTTGCCTTAGCTGTCCCTTTATATAAAAATATCACTACTTTAAAAAAATATTTTTTTCCTATTTTAACAGGTATTGGTGTTGGTGTCTTATCAACTGTTACTTCTATGGCATTTTTAAGTAATTTGCTTAATTTTAGTGAAATTATTAAACTTTCCCTCTTAACTAAATCAGTAACTGTGCCTATTGCCGTTGAAATCACTAAAATTATTGGTGGTGATCCTGCCTTAACAGCGGCCTTTGTGGTAGCTACAGGTACAGGTGGTTCTATGATTGCTTTTTGGCTACTTGATAAATTTAAAATAACCAATCCTATATGTAGAGGATTAGCTATCGGAACTACTGCTCATGGACAAGGTACAGCTATTGCCATTCAAGAAGGAGAAGTTCAAGGAGCTATGTCGGGAATTGCGATGGCCCTATCAGCAATATTTACTTCTTTTATTACCCCGTTTTTTGTTACATATTTTGTTTAAAACTCAAAAAAGCTAAGAAGTTAAAGTCTTTTACTCTAACTACTTAGCTTTTTTATTTATTCCACTCACTTAGTATATTTAATTAAGCTCCTTTGCTTGCTTTTATCTTAACTAGGGTTAATATTTACTACCATTATGCCATCAACCATATCCACTGATCCAATTTCTGGCCAGATTGGCATATCAAGTTCTTTTAACTTATTTAGAACACTATCCCTCTGATCTTCTGTAGCAAGATTTACTTGCACCCCTAAGTAATTGCTATAAAACCCTTCATAATTCAAATCATGATGTACAAGGTTTCCATTAATGCCAACTAACCCACTTACAAAATTATTTGTTGCCTGAGGATATATCGAGTGATTATTATTAGGAAAAGCTCCGACAAAGAGAATTGGCGTATCCTTAGTATACTCTGGATGTTGCTCAATTCTATCCAATATTCGTAGTTCTGTTGCATAGGTTATTTCATATTTTAGATGTAGATTTAAATAACTAATATTACTAGTCAAATAAAAATTATAAGAAATAACACATGATACGATTAATATAATCCAGCTACAAAAAATGTCTGCTCTCCACTGGATTAAAGTTTTCTTTTTTCGTACAAAAGCTGCTTCTCCTAAAAATAGTGGCATCACAAAGAAAAGTGCATACTGTGGATACATGAGAAAATGCAGGAATGCCTTTGGCGCCATAAATAAAATAACTTGAAAAGCAAGTGGCAAAATCCCTAATAGAACAGGTACTAGTACAATGGTGATCTTCTTGTAAACTTGATTACGCACTATTGCTATTATGCTAAATACCGATATCAATAAAAATATCACAGCATATAAAAATTTAACATAGACTGGATTTTTAAGATATAAGTCACTAAAGAAGAAAGCAAAAAAATCCACATAGGCTTCTGGGATAATATTTAAGAAGTGAATAACGCTTGTATTTCCCATTTGGTCAATTCCTTGATAATCAGTTAAGGTTAAATTAAAGTAAGATAAACAAAACTTTGAAACTACAAAATATAAGATTACACCTAATATTCCTACACAGAGGTATCTAAATGTAATAAATATTACCTCTTTAGTTGACTTTTCATTGTTAAGAATCATCTGTAATATTGATAAAATACAAAGAACTATCGCAAACCCAATATAAGCCTGGTAACACCCCATCGAACAAGCAATACCTAAGGCTCCTAAAAACAAACCATACCAATACCGTTTAGTCAACCAAATCGCACTAACAGATAAAAACATAGAAATCATATAAAGATCTGCATAAAACATATAAGAAAACATCGCTGCTAAAATAGGAAAGGTAGTTAATAGCGCTCCCGTCATTACCACATTACTAGGTTTTTTTATATCCAAAATAGAAACAATCATAGCTATCGAAAGGGCCAAAAAGAAAAGAGCCACTACCCCTGTAACCCAAGGCATACTATAATAAGAACTCAGAGCCATGGCTACTTTATCAAACCATCGACCACTAGTAATCATACTATAATTTCGATACATACTCTCTAAATCATCCCCATTAGGGAGTTTATTAACAAACATAAAAATATGAGTTATAAAACCAAAAATAAGTGCAGAAAAAAATGCCAACCTAAAGCGATGGCTAATATTTTGAAACTTATTTTTTATGTAAGTATCTGGTAGCATTTGCTGCCAAGACTCTTGATCCAAACTACTCCTCATAGATATGATCCTCCTTATTAAACACAAATACCTTTTGTCCTATGAAATTAAGTCCTGTAAATATCACCATTCCCACAAGCATCGCTATTTGTTCAATCATCTTGCTACTAAAACTGTATCCAATTGAAGATAAAAGAAAGCGAACAAAAGGCTTAGCAATAAGATAGGCTACAAAATAGCAAACACCTATATTAACAGCAAACTTTATGCTAGTAGAAACATAACTATCATTATTTTTAAAAGTAAAACTTTTATTTAAGAAAAATGAAATAATGCTACCAAAAGTATAAGATAGAGCACTAGATCCCCAATAACCTAAACCAAAGAAATTATAAAAACAAAACATCGTAGATACCCCTAAAATTGTATTAAAAATACCTACTAAGATAAACCGAAAAAGTTCATTATTCATTTTCTATTTCACCTTCCAGGCTTAAATCTTGATTAGGTAACATTTTTTCAACAATATAGCGTGGTCTGCCTTTTACTTCTTCATAAATTTTAGCAATATAGTGTCCAATTATTCCCATACTAATTAATGTAGTGCTACCAATCAAGAGTAGCAAAAGAATAACGGTTGTAAATCCTTCTACTGCACCTCTAACCAAATAATTATATAAAGTCTGAATACCTAATATGAAAAATATTAATAGTAGGAACGAACCTACCATTGTAATTAAATATAAAGGAAAAGCTGTAAAAGAGGATAGACTATTAACTGCATAACGAAATAAACCAAATAAAGTCCATTTAGTTTCACCACTAGCTCTTTCTGCTACTTCAAATTCAACTGTTGTTCTAGGAAAGCCAAAATATAAGGACAATCCCCTAAAAAAGGTGTCCTTTTCTGGTAATTTAATCAAGATATCTACAATTTTTCTATCCAACAATTTATAGTCTGAAGCTCCACTTAAATCCATATCAATGAAATTATTGATAATTTTATAATACAACTTGGAAAATTTACTGTAAATCCAGCTTTCCTTACCCCTACTTGTTTTAACACCTTCCACAATCACGTAGCCTTGTTTCCATAAATCATACATGGTAATAAGATGTTCAGGTGGATGTTGTAGGTCTCCATCCATTACAGCGCAGCATTTACCTTTAGAGGATTTTAAGCCAGCAATGATAGCAGCTTCTTTACCATAATTACGACTAAATTTAATCCCTCTAATTTTAGGGTTTTCCTTCGCTAAAGTTTCAATCATTTTAAAGGTTTGATCTACAGAACCATCATCTACAAAAATAATTTCATAGGTGATCTTATGCTGATCTAAAAGCTGGGTAATTACTTTTGCAACAGCGCAAATATTTAGTTCTTCATTATATGAAGGTATGACCAAAGATAGCATAGTATGTTCTCCTTAAATGTAATTCTATCTTAGGATAACACCCATTATTTCTTTTGAAAAGGCAAATATTGATGTCATTACTAAACATAGTGAATAGAATAATAAAAAGCCCAAGAAAGGATTGAATAATATGCATAATAATTATCCAATGTATCCAAACCCTTATTGTCCTAACAAACCAATGTGTAATCCAAATAATAATTGTGGATTATATCCAATGTATCCATACCCAGGTTGGTATAACACTCCATATCAGCCAGTTCAACCTGAGCAACCTCTTAAATTAAAGGATTATGGACCAGATCCCTTTGTAATTAATATTGATAAAGCTACTAAGCAAAATGAATATTTTCGTCTTGCTTTATGGACTGGAACCCATTTACAAGTTACTTTAATGAGTATCAAAGTTGGGGAATCTGTAGGTTTAGAAGTTCATCCCGAACTCGATCAATTCATACGTATTGAAGAAGGTCAAGGACTAGTAAAAATAGGAGATAATGAAGATAATTTAGATTACGTGAGGAATGTCTATGATGACTATATAATAATTATTCCTGCTGGTAAATGGCATAACTTAATTAATACAGGTTCTAAGCCACTTAAATTATACTCTATCTATGCACCCCCTGAGCATCCATGCGGTACAGTTCATAGAACTAAAGAGGATGCAATGGAAGACCACGAATACTAAACACTAAAATTCTGCTTCGCAAATTATTTCATACTAGTTTGTTTTCACTTTCCTATTTCCTTAAAAGATGCACAAACTTAGCTAAGTTTGTGCATCTTTTATTTTTTCTTACTTAAATATGGTAAATCATTTTTCCTAACTTCTCGCATGGTAGACGTTTATCTATATCCTAAAAAATTACATTTACATCATTAAATTTAAGACAAATCCCCCCAGGGGTATGACCTGGAGTACGTATTACAGATAGGTTTAGGCGATCCTTGGATATACATATAACATGACCTACAAATAAAATGTCCGGGTTTACGATTTACGGGTTAGAAGCAAGAATATCCTCAACTGTTACCTTTATAGGTGCAAATACTACCTACCTTAATGTTATTAACAGCATTAAAAACAGTTTGCTTAAAAGGTGTAAAATCACTTAAATCTAACTTCAAATTATGGTCTCTGTCTCTAAAAATCGATGATTTTGTCTACCTTCATTAATATAGCTTCTTCTTAAAGAAAATTACTTTCCTATATATATAAGTTTCTTTTTAAAACTATATCCCCAATATCACACCCTAAATCCTCTGCTACTACGAGACATTTAGCCTTTAATAAAAAGAAAATATCTTTATTTTTCTCATCACTTAAAGTTTCATAATTACCTTGCCCTTTAGAAATAATTAAATCGACATTTTCATATTCATTCCTTAATTCTTAAGAACATAACTTTAAATCTGTCCCTGGAACATTACTGCCATTATCAATAACTTTTCTATTAACTGATTCTATTGCTTGTCTATTTAGTTAACGACTAGATAAAACTCTTGCCAGCCTCCATTAACTCTTTGATTTATTTCTGCATGACTAATTTCAATTTCTTTTATTTCATCTCCCTTTTTTGTTAGATACTTTATCTTATACTCATCTAAAAAAGTTAAGAGGTTAAAGTAAATTTCTTTAACCTCTTAACTTTTAATAATTATCTTTTTGTTGGAGATCCCAAAATAGCTACATACTGATTAACCAGAACAAACCTATTATCTTGCCAGCTTAATGTATTCAAAACATACCCCAAAGAATCTGCATTGTATCTTCCAGCTATTTTTTGATATGCTAACAGCTCATATGCTTTATTTGAATCAAAATCTACAGGATACAAGCCGCTTAATGGATTTACAAATCCTGTAATTGGATTCTTAAGTTTACCGTCCTCGTTATATATTTCATTTAGATAATCTGCTCCCTTATTGGATATATCTATAATGTATTTTTCATTATTGTTCTTGCTAATAACTTCAACCTTGTAGTTGTTCTTGTAATTAACATCATATTTATATTGCTCGTTATATACATTAAAATCAAACAATAATTTTGCTATATTGTTCATAAAGGAATAAATGTAGTAGTTCATTATTCCCCCGCTACCACCTGTTGCAATACTTATCAAAATATCATCTACACCATTTCCAGTAAAATCCCCCAAAAATAATGTTGGATTATATCCTGTATTATCTGCAAGTGGTACACTCACAAATCTTCCTGTCCTTCCATCCTGAATTAAAAGTATTATATTCTGAATAAAAGGACTACTTGGGGTCTTTACACCGGTTAAATACACATTATCAGGGATTCTATCACCATTTACATCCCCTCTAGCAAAAGCGACAATGCTAGGATTCATCATATTAGCCATAAAATAATGATTATTCATATTGGCTCCTTTCATTATAAGCTATCATATAATATCTTATGACCTAAAAAGCAAACTTGCCACTTCCTTTAATTTTTATAATGCTGCTATGATAGATATAATTATGGTCACAGACCATCACGAATACTAAATACTAATATTTAATTCATCAAAAAATGCACAAACTTATCTAAGTTTGTGCATTTAAGTTGTTAATTATTTTTTCTTGTTTAAAAAAGGTACATCCTTTTTTCTCACTTCTTGCATGGTAGCCGTTTCTCCATGTCCTGGATAGATTATAGTTTCATCTGTCCATTGAGATACTTTATTAGAAATTGTTTTTTTTAATAAGATTTCACTACCTCCCGCTAAATCAGTTCTCCCTAAATCATCACTAAAGATAGTATCACCTGTAAAAATTACATTTGTATCATTAACTTTAAGACAAATCCCCCCAGGAGTATGCCCCGGAGTATGTATTACAGATAATTTTAGGTTACCTAAATTAATTATATCTCCATCGGATAAAACTATATCCGGAGTAATAGAAATAAGATTGCTATGCATAGTCGTTGATTGGTTTATTTCAGGGTCACCTAGGCCCTCCAATTCTTTTTTATGTGCATAAATGGGACAATTGTATTTCTTTTTTAACCCATTGGCTACACTTGTATGATCATAATGATAGTGGGTTAAGACTATTCCCTTTAGTTGCAATTTATTCTTATCAAGATATTTAACAATTGTTTTTTTTCCATCCCCCGGATCTATTATTAGGGCTTCGTTTATACCTTCCTCATGGATTATATAAGCATTTGCTTCATGGATTCCTACAGTCATTTTTTTAATAATCATTGATAACTCCTCTTATATTATGTTTTAAAATATTACTTTCTCTTAAGCTATATTATCCTATTTTTCCCATTTACCTTTGCTTTATATAAATTCTCATCTGCTCTTTTAATAAATTCCTCTAAAGATTCTCCTTGATACTGATATACTCCTCCACTAGTAGTTACATTGTAACCATCTTCAAAATAATGATTTTCAATACTTTTTCTTATTCTCTCTGATACAGTAATAGCATCTTTTAGATAAGTATTAGAATAAACAATAATAAATTCCTCTCCACCGTATCTGCCGACAAAGTCAGTATCTCTTACTTCTTGTTTTATAATATTCCCTATTTCTTTTAAAACCCGATCTCCAAAAACATGTCCTTTGGTATCGTTAATTTTCTTAAAATTATCAATATCTAAAATAGCTATCGCTAAAGGCTTTGGGCACTTTAAGACTTTATCTATTTCTGCCTTTAAATGTTCCATCAAAACTTCACGCCTATTTAAATTTGTTAATCCATCATTATTAACTTTAGTATATAGCATTCTGTTTATTTCCATTAATTTGAATTCTGCTTCCTTTTTTTCAGTTACATCAAATACAATTCCTGAAAGAAAAATAGGTTTACCTAATTCATCATAGCGCGTAATCTTTCCTCGATCATAGTACCATTTATAACAGCCTTGCTTAGTTTTTATACGGTATTCTACTTCATAAACATCAGTTTCACCTGATAAATGAGAAATCATACAATTCATTACGTTTTGATAATCATCTGGATGAATTTTATCTGTAAAAAATTCATAGCCCATTCTCTCTGGAATTTCATCTTTACTATAATTTAAAGTAGTTATTTTCAAAGCATTACATGTTACAATATTTGCTTTTACATTCCAGTACCAATGACCTAAATTACCTGTCCATGGAAATTTTAATTTTACTTCTTGTTCCTTTTCTTTAAGTAAAACTTCATTTAAAAGCTTTACTTCTTCTATTATTTGAATAAGTTGATCCTTAGTAAGTTTACTATAATCCACTTTTTCATCCCCTTGTACCACTCAATTTTCTTTGAAATTGTATTAATAATAAATATTTATTTACGTCCTACGAAAATTTGAAACTTTTTTCGTAGTATATGTAAGTATTCCCTTTTAAATTTATCTTTCCTGCTTTAGACGTTTTTATTCGATGTACTAAATCATAAATTAAATAACTACAACCCTAGATAAAAATTCAGTTATCTAGGGTTGTTAAAGAAGATAAATATTTAATTACATTATACTAGTTATTGTAACTTACTAGACATTTCATTAGCTTTTTGTTTAGCTTGTTGAACTTGGTTAGAGGCAGCATCTTCCGTCTGGTACCAACCTTTTTGTTCCATAGCATTAAATACTTTATATTGAATGTCTTGGGCAGACTTAAAATTATTTATTAAGGTATTTCTTAAATTTGGGCAAGAGCTTTCCGTAATACCTGTACTATATGCAGAAATTACTTGTTTTTCCGTAGCTAAAATATCATTCATTAATTCTTGTTCTGAAAAACTTCCTGTAGAGCCAGAAGCGTTTTGTTGACTACTTTGTTGGTTACCCATAGATTGCATATTTCTATTATTAAAGTTCATTATTAAACCTCCTTGAAATAAATTATAGACAAAAACTTAATGCAATATTATTGATGTGATTCTAAATAGCTTTTTAATTGATTAAAGTTTTGTTTATGAGCATTAGCAGCTTCACTACATAATGATTTTAATTGAGGATCTGTACAGTAGTTACTATATTGACTACACTTTTTATTCATTAATGATTCATAGTTTAATTGGTCATTAATTACTTTTAAATTCTTGTCTTTAATTTGAGGTTGTCCACTGTTTTGAGGTTGTCCACCCATATTCATGTTCATATTCATTTGCTCTACCTCCCATGATTTTTTTCTTTACTACGATTTTTTTCTTTACTACCACTAATATCGAGCATATAATAATCTAACTTACACTAATAAAGATAAGTTATTACCTGATCATAATCATAAGACTATGAAAAAGCAGTTAATTACCCCTAATAATGATTCGTTCAACTATACATAATTTCTTTACAGCTGTATAAAACCACTTAGCTAGATACAACCATTAATTATTATCTAAAAGATAATAACCTGCGAAACTAGGCATAATCTTAGCTCGACCCTACATAATAAATTGGGATCTCATTATAATCAAATAAATTCGACTATAATAAAACCTTTCTTTACCACATAAAATCTCCCTCTATCTCTATACTAGCCATAGCTAGCTAATATAGGGATTTTGGCAAATATATACCATATGCTGGTATATATAATTGGCTCGATCATTATATGCCCGACGTTATTAGAATAACCATTTAAACAAATTTTATGTTTCCACTTAATGTTAATCACCTTTATATTATCCTACCTCGTAAAGCTAAATAATTCATATTCTGATCTCTCTTTATTAGAATATAAATCCCTTATTAATTGCCCTGCAATAATTGCATATAGAATTCCATTAGAGCCATATCCTAAAGAAAAATAACAATTAGGCATGTGCTGATATTCACCAATATAAGGTAATCCATCTTTAGTCACAGCAAATATTCCACTAAATTTATATTCAACTTCTATATCATCAATTAGAGGAAAATAAGATTTTAATTTTTTAAGTAAACTATCATATTTTAAGGTAGCTGCTATATCATCATTAGATAAATTAGCAATTTTGCTAGTATCTTTACCTAATTCCTCATCTTCACCACCTATGATAATTCTATTGTCGCCTGTAGTCCGTAAATATATATATGGGTCATTATCGTCTCTAATTATGCATTTGTTATTCCAACCGGCAAAATTTTTAATAGGTTTAGTTACAATTGTAAAGGTTCGAGACATATCTGCTATTTTTCCATGTATATAATCTTTACCTTCATAACCCGCTGCAATAATCACCTTTTTTGCTTTTATTTTATAATTATTATTAGTTTCTAAGTTTACGTACTTATCTTGCGGGGAGATTTTAATTATCTCCGTATTTTCAAATACTTTTAGTCCATTTTTAACCTCTTTAGAAATCAAAGCATGAGTAAATCTATACGGATTAATGCTAGCAGCTCCTGAATTTGAGTAAATTCCAGCTTCAATAGGAAAAGAAAATTTTTCTTTTGCTTGTTCTTTATCTAAAAATTTTACATCTAATCCATGTTTTTTTCGTAAATCAAATTCTTTTTTTAGGTATGAAACTTGTGAAGCATTATTGGTATAATACAAACTTTCTTCTAGGGAAAAATCACAATCTTCTTCTAAATTATTTATTATTTTTTCAATTTCATAAACAGCATTTTCACAAAGTTTAAAGCATTTTGCGGCCTTATCTTCCCCTATCATGCTTTTAAGTCCATATAAATCTATATCTATTTCATATTGTAAAATAGAAGTTGAAGCCCTAGTACTTCCATACCCTATTATATTTTTATCTACCATAACCGTTTTAACTCCAGCTTGATTAAGATAATGCGCAGCAATTGCCCCAGTTATGCCTGCTCCGATTACTAATACATCACATTCTATGTCCTCACTCAAATAGGAATATTTATTTGGTATTTTATCTATACTCGTCCACAGCATATTACCTGATACTAAATTCATAGTTTCGTCCTCCATTTATTAGGGAAAATATTAAATTATGTTTTAATAAAAAAAGAATAAAATAGATAGTAAAACTCACATCTATTTTATCCTTAATTATAAATAATATTATTTTAATCATTAACTATTGGAATTCGTTCATCAACTCCAATAACCTCCATAATCTCTATGACTAATTAATTATTTTATACTACTCTTCTTCAAAGGTTAAGGACTTAAAAAATCCATCGTATCCAATAATTGTGTTTTTAAAAATGCTTTCAGCATTTACTTTATATTCTTCAGGCTCATTGATAGCTGGGCTAAAATGGGTCAGTAATAGTTCTGCTACTTTTCCTTTATCCGCTAATTCAGCTGCTTCAGAAAAGGTCATATGTTTATTTTTAATAGCTTTATGTAGGTCATTATTATCCCCATAGGTTCCTTCGCAAATGAATAAATCACTATCTTTGATAAATTCAGCAATAGTATCTAAGGGTCTGGTATCTGTAATATAGCTTAATTTTATCCCTTTTCTTTTTTCTCCTAAAACCATGTAGGGTTCATACATTTTGTTTTGATAATTTACAGCTTCACCTGTTTGTAGTTTTTGCCATATTTTTTTAGGTACCTGATTACTTGTAGCCTTTTCAGGAGAAAATTTAGGTCTTCTAAAGACATAAAAATTATAACCTAAACATGGCAAGGAATGGTCAAGTTCTAAGGCCTCAATCATAATGTTTTCCGTCGAAAAGTCCTTCTCATTTACTTGTCTTAATTGTTTACTATTTGCTAATAGATCAAGACTTAAATAATTTTTAGGATTTTCTATTATATTTATTTCATACGGAAGTCCTGAAACAGCTACCATGAGTCCGTTTATAATTTCTTCTATACCAGAAGGGCCTATTATCGTAATTGGTTCTATTCTTCCACTATTTCCAAGGGTTGAAAGAAGTCCCGGTAGGCCAAAAAGATGATCCCCATGAGCATGCGTTATACATATTATATCTAAAGCTTTAAAGCCTGTTTTCATAATTTTCATCGCAACTTGGGTACCTTCTCCACAATCTATTAAAATTTTTCTTCCCTTATAATTCATTAGAAGGGAAGATAAATACCTATTTGGCATGGGCATTCCTCCTCCGCTTCCAAGCAAAGTTATATTAAGCACTAAAATCATCCTTTATAAATATTGTAAAAGTTCCATTGGATGCTCAATGAGGGCATCTGCTTTTTGTAGCATTTCTCTATCTCTAAAGCCCCAGGTAACTGCTATAGCTTTAATATTTGCATTATGTGCCGTCTCTACATCTACTTCACTATCACCGACAAATAGACATTCAGAAGGACTAACTTCAAGTTTTTCCATTATAATTTGTGCTCCCTTTGGGTCTGGTTTTTTAGCGATATCTTTTCTATCCCCAATAATATATTTAATATCCCATTTCGATAAGTATTTTTTTGCTATTTCTTCAGTAATATTATGATCTTTATTAGTATTGACAGCTATTTTAATATTTCTCTCATTTAACTCTTTTAATAAATCTTCCATACCTTCATAAAATTTAAAATCATAATCCCAGTGTGTTTTATATGTATCTAACATTTGCCTATAGAAATATTCTAAGGTTGTATAATCTCTATAAGTACTTGGTAACGCTCGAAAAACTAACTTTTTAATTCCATTACCAACAAAAGTTTTTACTGTATCTACTTCATGGGTAGGTAGAGAATTTTCTTTTAATACTTTATTAAGTGAATAGGCGATTCCACCAACTGAGTCAAATAATGTACCATCTAAATCTAAAATAACTGCTTTAATTTTCATAATATCCCCCTTTATTATATGTTAAGTTTATTATATCACTAAAAATTATGCTTAAAAAAAAGCACCTCAATTTTATTCTTGCGAACTTTTGAGGTGCTCATTTTTTCTTTAAACTTAATTATGCTTTTTTGACAAATTCAGATTTTAATTTCATAGCTCCAAAACCATCAATTTTACAATCAATATCATGGTCTCCATCAACTAATTTAATATTTTTTACTTTTGTTCCTATTTTGACAGATGATGAACTTCCCTTTACTTTCAGGTCTTTAATTACTGTTATCGTATCACCATCATTTAAGATATTTCCATTTGCATCTTTGACAACCTTTTTATCACTAGTATTTTCTATTTCTGATTCTGCTGTCCACTCGTGGGCACATTCTGGACAAACTAAAAGAGTTCCATTATCGTAAGTATATTCTGAATTGCATTTTGGGCAATTTGGTAAAGTAAACATAATTTTTCCTCCATCCCTTATTGGTAATGTTTCACACGGCTTATATACTATCATAGTTTGCTTTTTCAGACAAACAAGCTGAACTATTTATTATTTATTATTTATTATTTATTATTTATTATTTATTATTTATAGCCAAGTTTATCTAAATGACTTTTAACTAATCCCGCTATGTATCCTGTTGAAATCCCTACGGGTATAGCTACTAAAAGCAAAAAGGGTAAATACAAGTAAATATTAAAAGTACTAATTAAAAGTGCTACCACAAATAATTGTGTAATATTATGGGTAATGGCGCCTATGATGCTCACACTAATTGGCGAAAAGACATTTTTGAATTTCAAAAATATACTCATTAAAAAAGTACTACTAAGAGCAGCTGATAAACTAATCAAAAAAGCAGGACCTGTAAAGGTGCCACTCATTAAGGATCCCAAGATTACTCGTAAAATAGCCACGATTAAACCTTCTTTAAGTCCATATAACATCAAGGTAATTAGGGTAATTATATTAGCAAGCCCGAGCTTTGCACCTGGAATAGGAAAAGGATTAGGTAACATGGCTTCGACTAGATGTAGTACTAATGCTATAGAAACTAAAATTGCTAAAAATATTTGTTTTTTAATTTTACCTTGTAATTTCATCTAGTTCATCCTCTTTTTCAATGCTGATACTCACTTGATTAGGCACGCATACTATACTTTGACCGCCCGTGCTAATGTGCCCTTGTTTGATACAAATTTTATCTTTACAAGGCGAAGAAATCATTTTAATTTTACCATTTTCCAGCCTTGCCCTTGAAATTCCCATTGGTCCAATAAAGTTAAATTCATTATTTCTGTCCTCTACTAATTCTATCTTTTGCTCTATTTCTCCTTTTACTCTTACCACAGCTATTTTATTTGCTGGTTCATTAGCTTTTCTTGCTTCTGCTAGCATAAAAAAAGCAAGGACTATCAATAAGAGAATCCCAATAAGTATTTTATCGCCTCTCTTCATAACTATAGTCCTCACTTTCTTTTAATTCTACTATCTCTTTTAAACCTGGTGAAAAGATAATTTTGTTGTCCTTGGTCACAAAAAAGGCTAATATATCAGGATGCTTTTCTAAATAAACTAAGCTCTCATCAAGACCTAAGACAAAAAATGAGGTAGATAATATATCAGCCTTTGTAGAATTATCGGTAATAACCGTTACACTTAAAAGGCCAGTAGCCGGTTTTGCCGTTCGTGGATCTAAGATATGATGATATCTCTTTCCGTTAACCTCAAAATAGCGTTGGTAATCACCTGAGGTTACGGTTACTTGATCTTTTAAATTTAAAACAGCAATTATGCTTTCTTCTTTACGTGGGTCTTGAATTCCTATTTTCCAGGGGTTACCCTTTTCTTTTTCTCCTAAAACGTAGATATTTCCTCCTGCATTAACGATTGCTTTTTCTATTCCAGAATTTCTTAATGCTTCTACACTCTTTTGGGTAGCATAACCTTTAGCTATTGCACCTAAATCTAAGGACATATTATTTTTTGCTAATGCTACCGTATTATTTTCTCTATCTAAAATAATTTTATCCGAACCTACTATATCTAGCTTATTTCTTAACTCCATATCTTCTGGAATATTATTTTTTTCTGTGCCAAAACCCCATAAATCCATAACAGGAGCAATTGTTATCTCAAAGGCTCCTTTAGTTTCAGTACTATATTCTTTTGCTAAACTAATCATTTCAAAAACATCTTGACTTACCTTTACTGGTCTTAAAGCTGCTTCTTTATTTATTTTAATTATTTCGCTTTTTTCATATTCTGGTGTCTCTTCTTTTGCAAATCGATTAGTTAAAAGCTCAATTTTTTTAAACTCCTGAAATGCCTTTTTAGTAGACTCTTTTGCCTTGTTTTCATTATCAGCATATACTTTAATTTTAATAAAAGTGTCCATAATAAATTCTTCACTTGTATATTCATATTCCCTCAAGGGTAAAGAACAGCTTGTTGTAGTAAAAACTATCAACAAGCTTAAAAGTAAGATTTTTAATTTCATTTTGTTTTTCCACAAGCCACTGCCGCAGGACAAGTAGCACAGCTTTTTTCTTCTACAGGTTTATCTTTCATGCTTGGTTCTAAGGCAATTGGACAATCAAGAAGATGAATTGTTTTATTAGGACATTTTTCTACGCAAATACCACAGTTAGTGCATTTATCATAATCAATTACAGCTAGGCTTCCACCCTTTTCCATAGGAAGAACTTTAATAGCCTCTGTCGGACAATTTCTTTCACAAATTTTACACTTAATACAAGCAACTTTACATTTAGATCTTGCATCTTTAGCTTTTTCAGTACTGCTACATCTTACATGAACTTTATGACTAATTCCTACAAGTTCTAATACATGTTTTGGGCAATTATCCACACACTTTTTACAACCGGTACATTTATCATAATCCACTATCGGTAGATTATTCTCACCCATGGTAATTGCATTAAAAGGACAAACATTAGCACAAGTACCAAATCCTAAACAAGCAAACTCACAAGATTTTTGACCATTAAAAATATTAGCTGCTGCTTTACAATCTTGAATTCCTTCATAGATAAATCTATCTGTACAATTATCTAAACCACCGTTACATCTCAGCTGAGCAACTTTTCTATCATTGCCTAGATTTGTTACTTCTACGCCCATAAGTTCTGCAACCTTTTTAGCAACTGCTTCTTTGCCTGGGACACAAGCATCTACGCTAGCTTCTCCATTCACAATAGCTTCTGCCAAACCACTACAACCTGGAAAACCACAAGCACCACAGTTAGCTCCTGGTAATACTTCTGTGATTGAACCTATTTTTTGATTTACTTCAACTCTTAATTTTTGGCTAGCTACTGCTAAAAGTACTCCTAAAACTAAACCTAAAGCGGCTAAGCTTAATACAGCAGGCATATACTCGCACCTCCAATTCCTAAATATTTAATATAAGATTATTTATTCTTAACAATTATTTATAAAAGCCCTGAAAATCCTAAAAAGGATATTGATAAAATTCCTGCAACCACAAGAGATATAGGTACTCCTTTAAATGCTTTTGGTACATTAGCATAATCTAATCTTTCTCTTATCCCAGCAAATAGGACTAAAGCTAAGGTAAATCCAAGAGCATTTGCAACCCCGTTAGTTATAGATTGTGGTAAGTTAAAATCATGATTAATATTAAGGATTGCAACACCTAATACGGCACAGTTAGTAGTTATTAAAGGTAAATATACGCCTAATGATTTATATAAACTTGGGCTAAATTTACGAACAACCATTTCAACAAATTGTACAAGTGTAGCAATGATTAAAATAAAAGTTATTGTCTGCAAATATTCAATATGCAGTGCCTCTAAAATAAACACTTGTGCAAGCCAGCTCATAACAGATGCTAAACCTAAAACAAAGAGTACAGCCATACTCATTCCTATTGCTGACTCAATCTTTCTAGAAACCCCTAGAAAAGGGCATACCCCTAAAAACTGAGCAAATACTATATTTTTTACCAAAATAGCATTGACTATAATTATAAAATACTCCATTATCTATCTTACCTCCTTAAGAAGTTTTTCTATCTTGCATTTTATTTAAAAAAGCTAAAATAAATCCTAATGTTATAAAAGCACCTGGAGGTAAAATCATAATTAAAGCTGGTTCGAATTCAGGACCAAAAAGAGTAAATCCTAAAAACTTCCCTGTCCCGATTATTTCTCTAAAAAAAGATATTACACACACAGCAATAGTATAACCTAGCCCCATTCCTAGGCCATCTAAAATAGATGGAATAATCCCATTCCTACTTGCAAAAGCTTCAGCTCTAGCTAAAATCACACAGTTAACAACGATTAAAGGTATGAATATTCCTAGGCTTTCATAAATAGCTGGAACATATGCTTTCATAGTAAGTTCAATCATGGTAACAAATGCAGCCATGATAACAATGAATACTGGAATCCTAATATCATTAGGAACTATTTTTCTAATTAAAGAAATTACGATATTTGACATCACTAAAACAACTGTAACTGCCGCTCCCATGCCGATTGCATTGGACATTGAGGTTGTTATCGCAAGTACCGAACACATCCCTAGGAGGGCTACAAATACAGGATTTTCTTTTAGTAAACCTTTGGTAAAGGTCTCTAAATAATTCATCTAAAAAACCTCCTTTCTTATTTTGCTCATTATTTAAAATTTTCTTCAAAATGCTTTCTTGCCTCGTTTACTCCGTGAGCTACAGCTTTAGAAGTAATGGTTGATGCTGTGATAGCCTCTATTTCATTATCTTCTTTTGCAGGGTTTTTAACTATTTCTAAATCTTCTTTTGCACTTTTACCTTTAAATCTCTCCGCAAACCAAGCTTCTTCTACTTGAGCTCCCAGTCCTGGTGTTTCTGCTTGACTTAATACTTTAATATTTGTTATTTCTCTATTTGCGATATCAAATCCTACTAATATTTTTAAATTACTGCTATATCCCCGAGGTTCCACTAGGTAAATTGCACCTAATTGCTTTCCTTCTTTTAAGGCCACATTAACCTGTTTTATTACAGAATTTTCAGTAGATTCTAAATATTTTTCCGTTTCATCTTTAATCTCATCAGCATTTACAAATACTTCTTTTAAACCTTCTTCTTGGGTTACTCTTTCCTTTTCTAGAATAATTGGTTTTGTTAACTCATTAACGTAAGAAGTACTAAAACCTACTAAAACACAAACAGATAAAAGAAATAAGCCTAATTTTATGACTTCACGCATGTTTTTTACCTCCCAAATATTCTAGACTTAGTATAACGATCAATTAATGGAGTAACACAGTTCATAAGAAGTATAGAATAACAAACTCCTTCAGGATAACCACCTTTTAGTCTAATTAAAACGGTTAAAAGACCACAACCTAGACCAAAAATAATTCTCCCTTTTTTTGTAATAGGAGTTGATACCCAATCTGTTGCCATAAAAAAAGCTCCTAGTAATAAACTACCTGACACTAGATGGAAAATTGGATACTCTATTCCTCTACCAGTAGTAAAAGCAATAATCGTTGTAAGAACAAATACAGTTCCAATATAAGATCCAGGAATTCTCCAATCAACATGACCTTTATAGATAAGATATAAACCACCTAAAATGAGTGCAAGAGCACTTGTTTCTCCGATACTCCCAGCAATATTACCGATAAAGGAATTTAATAATGTAGGCAACTGTACTAATAAATTTTCTGCTCCCACCGTATCCCCAAAGGTAGTTAAGAAACTTGCTTCTTTCATGATTGCTAATGGAGTAGCAGTGGTAACTCCATCAATAGGACTTTTCCAAGTAGTCATTGCTACTGGCCAAGAAGCTAAAAGTATAGCTCTTCCTACTAAAGCAGGATTAAAAATATTATTTCCTAGCCCCCCAAAGATTTGTTTAGCTATAATAATAGCTGAAGCCGATCCTATAGCCACTATCCATAAAGGTAATCCTGGTGGTAACGTAAAGGCTAATAATAAACCTGTGATAACTGCACTGTAATCATATAAAGTTATTTCTATTTTCATAACCTTTTGACAAAGATACTCACTAAAAACTGCTGTAGCCACAGAAACTATAATGACACTTGCAGCTGCCCATTTAAAATAATAAAGAGATAAAATAAGAGCGGGCAGTAAAGCAATTACTACATCACGCATTGCACTGTCAATCGTTGTTGTTGTCCTAATATGCGGTGATGATGAAACTACTAAATTGCCTAGATCCTCAGACATAATACTTTCCTCCATTTCCTACCTATGGGATATTTTATTTTTTAGGTCTAGCTCTAAATACTTGTTTTCCTTCCCTAATGTATTGTGTTAATGGGATACGTGCTGGACAGCCATAGGAGCATAAACCACATTCAATACAATCCATAAGACCTACTTCAAGTGCATCATCTATCTCACTAGCTTTAACTCTTTGCACTATCGTTGTAGGTTCTAAAAACATTGGACATTGATCCACGCATTTTGCACAGCGTACACAAGTTCTTTCTCTTTCTGTGACAATTTCATCTTTTAATAAAACTAAAGCTCCTGAAGTACCTTTATTAACTGGTACTTGATCCGTAAAGAGAGTCTTTCCCATCATAGGTCCACCTATAACCAGTTTACCTACTTCACCCGTGTAGCCCCCACTTTCTTCGATCAAATCGCTTAGTAATACTCCTACTCTTACTAAATAGTTAGCAGGATGTTTTATTCCTTTTCCAGTAACTGTTACTACACGTTCAATAAGAGGCTCCCTAAATTCTATAGCTTCTGTTACTGCTATCGCTGTTCTTACATTATTAACAATTACACCTATATCAAGAGGTAACTTGCCTGAAGGAACTTCTTTTCCGATACAAGTATAAATTAATTGTTTTTCAGAACCTGCTGGATATTTAGCCGGGAACTCTTTAACTTCGATATTCTTTAAGTGAGCAGTTTCTTGCCTTAGTATTTTAATAGCATCTGGCTTATTATCCTCAATCCCGATAATCCCTTTTTCACAACCCACCGTTTTCATGATGTATTTTAATCCTTTAATAATTAAACCTGCGTTCTCTACCATTCTTCTATGGTCTGAGGTTAAATAAGGTTCACATTCCCCGCCATTTAAAATTACATACTCAACCCTGGATGTTCCTGCTGACATGTATTTTACATGAGTTGGAAAAGTAGCTCCTCCTAAACCAACTACACCTGCCTCTGAAACGATATGTCTTAATTCCTCAGCAGTGAGTTTATCAAAATTCATATGATACATTTCTTTTAACGCAGTATCTCTTTCGTCTAAACCATCATTTTCAATTACGATGTTATCAGCATATCCTAAATTTGGATGAGCCATTTTCACAATGCCAGTAACTGTCCCACTTACACTTGAATGGACAGGTGAACTTATAAAACCTTTACTTGCACCTATTTTTTGACCCATCTTTACCCTTTCACCTATTTCTACAATTGGTTCTGTTGGTGCTCCTAAATGCTGGCTTAACGGAATATATACCTTATCAGGAACTTTCGCAATTTTTATTTCATCCTTAGAGGTAAGCTCTTTAAAACCAGGTAAGTGCACTCCATAACTTTTATCCATTATTTCACTCCCCCCTAAATGCGTCATATATAACCTAAAAAATATGACCACCATAAGTATTCTTAATAAAATACTATATAAACTACCTATAAACGTCAATGGCTTTTCAAATCAAAGATTTTTATACGCATCTATACTAGAACAACACATGACTGTATAAAGAAAAGTATAAATCATTGTATTATTAAGAAAATATCAAACTAATCAGATACGTTTATCTTTTAATGAGAACCTAGTCTTTTATGCACCCCAAATTCTCTTTATTTTCGCTAAAAAAGCAGAAAACCAGTCACGATTCTATGGCTGGCTTTCTGCTTTTAAAAATGTTTAGTTGTTGCTAAGTTCTTTTTCTTACGCATTTTTATCCGCTTCACGGACCTTTTCTGACAAGAAGGCGGATAAGTGAAGCACTCGATTTACGGGAACCACTGTTCAGATTTTCATTCTGACTTTTGTACGGCCATTCCCAGGGTTCAGTAACACTATAACTATCTGTGTAAATTCCCCGGATTTCTTTTAGGCATTTTGTATTTACATCTTTTTTCTCATTGTCTGTGATTCTCTTGTAGCACAGATAAATATACTTGCCGCCCGCCTTTTCGTTCAAATCGACGGGAATCTTTGTATACCCCGCATCGCCAGTTACCTTGTTGTTGTCTCCGGACACGACCTGAATATTCGTAATAGCCCTTTCTTTATCAGGAGAAAGCTTATAAGCAATGTAAATCCAGTTTCCTCCTGCACCTTTATTAGCTTCAAGTATTTCTGTACTAGATGTGCCGGGATTAAGTTTAACCATGACAAATCCATTTGGAACTTGATTTTTAGCTTGGTCACTCTCCTTGGCTGAGTAAACGCCGATATCCGTAATGTACATTGGCCTACTATCAAACTGACTTAGATCAACCTCACATTTTTTTGCTTCCTCTACAAAGGCATTCTCTACTTCATCAGCAGCATCCTTATCTGCTATAAGCTCCCAAATTGGTATTAGGGACTGGTCATAATTAGAAATACCACAGAGGACAGGTGCCTCTTTAATAGATTTAACCCACTCGTCATATTTTTTCGCGACTTCTCTGGGATCGCTTTCAGAAATATTAATCCCTCCGATGGATTTAAATTTAGTAGTCGAGTTTTCACTCACCAGCTTTTTCTTCGTATCATCACCAGCCTGTACTTTTCCAGAAAATCCCCTGTAGGTAGCTTCAGCGCTGAGTTTGATTGTTTCCTCATCAGCTTGGTCTCTATTAGTAAATAGGTAATTTAACTCTGCCCTACCACCAAGGTAATACTGGGTAATAGCATGGGTTCCATAATACTGTAAAATTTTTTCAGGATTATAATCAGGGCTCTCTTTCTTTGCGTACTTATTAACAGCATTTTTAAAACCCTCCGATAATAAACCCCTTAGTGTATCTACATCAACAATATAACTCTGATTCCCCGTTTCATGGTACTGAATTTGCTTGATTAATATCTTTTCTTCGTTTAATGTCGTTGTTAGCCCATAATCTGCCTTTACGCTCCCGCTAAAGAACAAGCTCTTATATTTAGCACTAGAGGATATGTCAAAATTCTCGTATAAACTGCTGGCTGACCTAGAAAATAAGGATTGGATTTCCGAAGCAGTAGGCTCGGTTATTTTATAATAGAGCTTTTCCCCGTCTTCCCCTACCTCTTCCACTTTCGTATTATCAAAGATAGCATACTTTTGATCGATATTTCTGGCATTAATAAAGCCGTACTTTAGCACATTATACCCATATAGCAGATAATTGGTCATTGGAACTCCCTGTAGTAGCTCCTCTCCACTATCCTCTGGGACGCTAATATTCGTAAATCCTACTTCAGAATCGTCGTAAATCACCACATCTTCATCCTTGTCAATTACATCTAAATCCTGCTTTGGATCCAGATCTGGGGTAGGGTCGTAATTGCCATCGTCATTGTTACTAGTTCCTCCTCCACTACCGTTATTGCTACTATCCTTTTTGTTAGGATCCTCCAATGTTGCTCCATTTTTATCAACCTGATAACCATCGATGGTAGTATTTTTGGCAAGGGAACCATCAGCATTAAAGTAATACCACTTTCCCGCAATCTCTGACCATTTCCCAGATATCATGATTCCATCTCCGGCAAAGTAGTAGGTTTTTTTATCATTTCCGCTTCCAATATCCTGCCAACCTGTTAAGGATTTTCCGTCCTTATAATACAAATACTGTTCATCATCATTTAGTACCCACCCCTCGGCAGGAGGATTAATGCTTAGTTTTATGTAACGTTTTAACATTGCACTTACTTCAGCACGGGTAGCGGTAGCTTTAGGATTAAACTTATTATTATGTTCGCCCAACATAATGCCCGCTTGCTGCATAGTCATTATGGTTGATTTATACACGCTGCCGATATTAGAATCATCCACAAAGGTAATTGCCTCACGAGTCACGGGCAGGGTATAACCAGTGGCCTTAGCGAAGTTTGTGAAGATCGCTGCTATTTCCTCGCGAGTGATTGCCCTGTCCTTGGCAAACTGGCTATTACCAATACCCTGAACGATACCTTTTTTGTATGCCCATTCGATGTAAGGCTGAAAAGGACTTCCAACCTTTACATCGATGAAGCTACTCGTAGTATATAGTTTGATATCTACGCCGGCCAGTCTGCCAAGGACTGTCACCAGCATTCCCCTCGTTATAGCAGTGTTAGGAGAAAAAGTAGTTTCTGAGGTGCCAAAAAGTAGCCCCCTCCCTACAACATAGTCAATGTCTTCCTTTGCCCAATGGTTATCTATATCCGTGAACTTCGCACTTGGAGCAGTATAGCCCACGCCATACATAGATAAATGGGGTTTTGTAAAAATGTTTGTACTCCCTGTTTCCGCCACTGCTGAAACAGGCACCATACCCAAAACAAAAAAAACGGACAACACCATGGCCATGAGCTTTTGAATTACTTTGTTTATGCCCATATCATTTCCTCCTTTTATATTTTAATACCCTCCCTGGGATTGTTCATCCTGCTATATGACTTGAATTTAAAACTAGCAGGTGATATACTAACCTCAGTAACTAACCTCATTTAGTGAATGTGGTTAGTATTTTTATATATTGTAAATTATTTCTATGAAAAATTCAATAGAGGAGTAGGAATATGATAGAAAAAAAAATTAACAAAAAAAAGACACAGGGAGCAAAAACAAAAAAAAATTAATACGATATTGCAGAGAAGCTGTTCACAGAACACGACTTTGTTGATGTTAGCATAGAAGATATTACCAATGCAGCCGGCATCACAAAGGGCGGTTTTTATGTGCATTTTGAATCCAAGGATGCGTTAATTGCCGAATTGATTGCAGACCATGTAGCCCGTGCGGATACCAACTATAAATCCTTTTTAGAAAGTCTGCCAAGGGATATACCTACTTCCGAGGTACTCCTTGCCCTAATCGAAAAAATAGCTGACGTACTTATGGACACAATCGGCTATGAAAATATGAATAAGATTTACCAGATGCTGCTAGCAGGAACAGTGGACACTATGGCGGTCAAGGGCTATAATCGGGAGCTGTACACGCTGTTTCACAGCGTATTGGAGAAAGGAATTAAGCAAGGGGAATTTAAGAGCACACTGCCAGCCGAAACTCTTTCCCGGCACTTCGTGATGGCTATTCGAGGCATCAGCTACGAATGGTGTATTCGTTATCCTGAATTTGACCTGAAGGAGCAAGTTGTAGAACATTCTCGGCTACTGGTAGCGGGCATTATGATAAACACGACTAAATAATCTGCTCAACATAAAATGCGTACCCTCAAGGAAAATCCTGTGGGTACGCATTGCTTTAAACTATTTTATACTAAAAAATTAATAATTTATTAAAATTAATGCCTTTTTCTTATTAATCATTTTCATTTTTAAGACCAAAAACTGCTCTTGCACTTTCAGCTTGCGGATCATGCTTAACATTTTTAGAGCGGAATTTACCATCTTGTTTTTTGTTGTTTTTTGTACTTTTCATTTTACTGCCCATTACTATTACCTCCTTATCTTTTAGTATTTGGTCCTAAAGCTTCTTTTTTAATATTGTAAGTTCGATTTTCTGTGGCAGGTAAATTTACATCAGCATCCAAATTTTCTTCGAGTTTTAAATTTGGATGCTTTGCTTGATTTTTAGCTTTACGATTACCTTTTGACATAGCAATCACCTCATCATTAGTGTCTCCTGCTACAAAGGATTTATACTCAAAAACTATCGATACATAGCTGAAGGCATAATGAGTTGTTCTTCTATTCTTATGTCAGGAGTTTTGGAATTTACCATTAATACTGCATTATTAATAATCTTACTACCATATTTATCTCTAATTGTTTCAATTGTTTCTTCTAGTTTATTGATGCGCTCTTTGGCCTTGTGATCACAAAACAAACTACATTGTTCTATCTTCTGACTGTTTTGAAGGTCAATTGCTCTTACTCCAACTGCCCTGATATTATTAATCCAGATATGCTTTTGAATAAATATTTTGAGGGCAAACTTTGCTATATCATGATAACTAGAGGTAGGTAAATCTAAGCATCCTTGGTACTCTTTAGAGACAAGTGTATTATCTTTAATACTAATTTGAATTTTTCTGGTGGTTAAATTATATGCCCTTAATCTTTTAGATACATTTTGAGAAAGTTCTAAAAAAACACACCATACTTCTTCTAAATTTAATAAATCGCTAGTACAGGTAATGCTATGTCCGATAGTTTTATAAGGCACAAAATAATCCCTGGTAGCAACTCTAGAATCATCTAACCCATTTGCATACATCCAAAGTTGGGTACCATTTTTACCCAGTAATCTTTTCATGAAATCTTGGGTAGTATTTGCGATTTGACCTATAGTTTTAATACCATACTTCTCTAATTTTCTTTTAGTAGCTGACCCAACCCCTAATAAATCTCCAGCAGGTAAATTCCAGATTTGTTCTTTGAAATTTTCCCGTTCAATGCAAGTGATAGCATCTGGTTTTTTCATATCACTTCCAAGCTTTGCAAATATCTTATTAAAGCTTACGCCTATTGAAATCGTAAGACCCAGTTCTTCTTTAACAGTTTCTTTAATCTTATAAGCAATTTCATAACTATTCCCAAATAAAGAGATGCTACCCGTAACATCTAGCCAACATTCATCTATTCCAAATGCTTCAACCATATCCGTATATCGATAATAAATATCCCGAGTAAGCTTTGAATATTTAATATAAGTTGCAAAGTTAGGTAAAACAGTTATCAAATCTGGGCACTTTCTTTTTGCTTGGCAAATAGCCTCGCCTGTTTTTACTCCCATTTTTTTTGCCTTTTCACTTTTAGCTAATACAATTCCATGCCTTTCTTCTTGTTTACCACATACCGCTACTGCTTTTCCTTTAAGCTCAGGATTTAGCATACATTCTACCGAGGCATAAAAATTATTTAAATCGCAATGTAAGATATATCTATGCATAAAATCTCTACCTTCTTTTTTTATCTTATAGCATCATTCACCTATTGACGCTTTTTTATACCTAGTGTATTGTTTATACATCAGAACTATTGTTCAATAAAAGAATAATATTAATCAGAACATTTGTCAATAATAAACAAGAACATATGTTCAATAATTTATTACAAGAGAGGTTTTGCTAAAAATGCATTTTAGTGAAAAGTTAAGATTATTAAGAGAAGAACATAATCTTTCTCAAATTGAATTAGCTAAAAAAATTGGAGTAACAGAACGTACTATTTATAATTATGAAACCAAAGATAGAGTTCCAAAAATTGATATAGTTGCAAAGATTGCAAAGGTTTTTGGGGTGACAATTGATGCCCTTACAAGTGATGCTGAAGAATCCTCCGTTACTGGATCTGAGAGAGATAATTTTTTACAAACTGCTCGTGAACAATTTGGTAGCAGAGGAAAAAAAGAGGCTGAAACACTATTAGAGCGTGCCTCTGCCTTATTTGCAGGTGGAGAGCTTGATGAGGATGCTAAAGAAGAGTTTTTTCAATCTTTAACTAATGCCTTTTTAACTGCAAAAAAAGAAGCTCGGAAAAAGTTTACAAATAAATAAAAGAGGTAATGTTATGATAAGTTTTATCAGTAATAAAGTTGAAAATTTAATTAAAAAGCATGATGAAAGCGATCCTTTTCGGTTATGTCAAAGCCTAGGTATATTAATACTATACGAAAAATTTAGTAATAATATCAAAGGTTACTTTTTGGTGCAATCACGCATTCAAATAATTGTTATTAATTCTAATTTACCTGAGGAACTACAGCGAATTATCTGTGCACATGAACTTGGCCATGCTATCTTACATCAAAAACTTGCTGCCAAAAATACATTAAGTGATTTTGCTCTCTTTGATGCTACGGCTCAGCCAGAGTTTGAAGCTAATCTTTTTGCAGCTGAACTCCTTATTAAAGACGATACCGTCATTTCTCTTCTAAATGAAGATTTGTCCTTTTTTGATGTAGCCAGCACACTGTGTGTGCCAGCTGAGCTACTTGATTTTAAATTTCGAATTTTAAAACATAAAGGTTATCGTTTAGAAGCTCAGCTTTATTGTCATGGTGACTTCCTCAAAAAACCTTGAATTACTAATAATTTTTAGCAACTATTCTTCATATATTAAATTAGGAGGTCATGATTTTGAAATTCAACATTAGAAACGGAGTTCGGATATTTTTCCTTCTCCTTATATTTGCATTATGGTATTTAGGTAAAGTACAAATGTGGGGTCCTCTTTTAGGTATAAGTTTATTACTTGTACCTTTTGCTGGACGCATTTATTGTGGTTGGGTTTGTCCTATATTTACAACTATGGACATTATGAAACCTGTATTAAAAAAGCCTTTATTTAAAGTAAATAAGCAAATCATCCAAAATCGCTATTTAAAGATATTGTTACTTCTTATTTATGGATTACTTTTATTCTTATTTATTAAAACCAATTTTTTTATTCCCTTTTTTATTTTTTTAATTCCTGTTGGAGTTTTAATCACATATCTTTTCGGCGAAGTATTCTGGCATCGATTTTGCTTTTTTGGCATGATTTTTAGTTTATTTAGCAAATTCAGCCTATTTGGATATAAATTAAACCCTAATATTTGTCGCAAATGTAATGCCTGTGTACGTAAATGTCCTAATGATTGTATTATTACTAATAAAGATAGTTATTATATTGATAAAAAGCACTGCTTAATTTGTGACTCTTGTAAAGAAATTTGCCCTGTGTCTGCTATCGATTATGGAAATACGAATAGAAAGACAAATGTTATTAATTAATACTAAAACAAGGATAACTATCTGACATTAGTTATCCTTGTTTTTATTTTGTTAATAGTACTTATGTTTATTTACTGACCCCAAATATGTAATATATTTATTCATCTAATTCGGTAGTGTCTACACTTTCTTCTAAACAATTCTCGCTTTCATTTAAAAGATTCTGATTTTTAAGTTCTAATTCTTGCTCTAACTGTTTTTTGTCTTTTTCTAAAATTTCTTTTTCCTGTTTACATTCTTTTAACTTCCTACTTTGTTGATATTGTTTAACTAGACTTAAAAGCAAGGCTATTACTGCACCAAAGGCAGCTGAAATTAAAATTATTAATGCTTGTGATGCTGAGAAATTTACAAATAAAAAGTTAATTTCTACTGTTCCGGAATTTTGAATAGCAAATAAGGCTACTAAAACTGCAAATAATAAAGATAAACTAAATTTCCAATCCATAATATCCCCTCTTTCGTGCATGATTTTAATTGCTTAGTTAAAATTAGTTAGCATAATTATACTTGTGAGGTAAATGTTAGGCAACACTTAGTGAAAAAAAATTGTTAACTTAGTTTTTGATTTAAAAGACGATTGATATAATTCCAATTATCACGTACCACCTTTTCTATTTCTTTTACTTCTTTAAGGTGTGGGATTTTAGGAATCTTTATATTTTTCTGAGGTAAAACTTTGCTAAACCAATCCTTTACTGGTTTATGTAATTCTTTAATTTTTTGACTAACTAGCTTTTCAATTATGAGAAGACTACTATCAATATTATTAATTTCATAAACCCTCCAATAATCCTCTATTTTTTTCATCTTTATTTCTGGTTTTAATTCTTTTTTAAACCTTTTATGATAAATCTTTAAGGTTATTTTTGCCGTATTGCCTTGCTTTTCTATCTTTTCTATCCCTTTATATTGCAAATGTTCTAATCCTGAATCCTGCGCAAAGCTTGTGACAGGTATCTGGGCATTACTTGCTCTAGCATTTTTAATATTCCCACCTGCAACAAAAAGTCTGATTTCATTTTTTGCATAGCTAATAATATTTGGTCTAATTTTCTTAACTATTTCTTTTTCTAACTTTACTGAGCCAAAGCTAATTTTCTTTACTTCCTTTTCTAAGACATAATCAACAAGACGTGTAACGACCCTATCAATATCTACATACTTTTCAAAGGTCGGTAAATCATGTTTTTCTACTGCTTTTGTTATTTTAAGTAATGAATATTGAGGAGTTGTTAAAAAGTACAGATACCCGACTACTAAACTAGTTATTAATACAACTATTAACATAAATATTAATAGTTTCTTTTTGCTTTTTTTATTTGTTCTGGTAGCCCTCATTATATTTTCCTCCTTAGAACATGAAGTTCTAGTAGATAACGACTATGTTTTTATCTTTATTAGGTTTAACCATTACCTACAAATAATTCTAGTTTTATAATAAATCTATCTTTTTCTTAAACATATTCATTGTTATCTGAATATGATAGAGAAGATACTTTAACCTGACTAACTTGGCGTAAGTCTCACGCCTCTTTAGGGGGGAGTCAAACGCCAACTAAGTCATGCATTTGTAGTTCTAGAATTCAGGTGGAGTGGAAGAATCTCCACCTGAATTAAGAACTTACTTCAAAGAAAGGGGTGGTATTTTGCAGATACATGTTGTTAAATCAGGTGATACCTTATGGCAAATTTCTAAAACTTATGGTGTACCACTTAATACTATAATAGAGTCTAATGAAATTCCTAATCCTGATAATTTAGTTATAGGTCAAACAATTGTTGTGCCAACCAAAGGGCAATATCACATAATTAGACCTGGAGAAACACTGTATCAAATAAGTAAGCTTTATAATGTAACTGTGGGGGATATTGTAAATGCTAATGGAATTAAGAATCCTAATCAAATTCCAGTTGGTTTAAGAATTTATATACCTAGAAAACCGCGTCCTACAGTTGATGTTTTATCTTATGTTGATTTAAATATTACTGGTAAAAATACAGTTGCCGAAATTAATAAAGTAGGAGAGCATTTAACTTATCTTAGTATATTTAGCTATATAGTAAATCGTGATGGTACTTTAAAACCTTTAAATGATCAACAGGCGATCAATGCTGCTTATGAAAATAGAATTGTACCTTTAATGGCAATCACTAATATTGAAGGAGGAACATTTAATAAAGAGTTAGCTACTCATATTTTATCTAACGAAGAATTACAAGATAAACTTTTAGCTGAAGTAATTAGAATTATGAAACAAAAAGGATATTTAGGCTTAGATGTAGATTTTGAATATGTGGGTAGAGAAAATCGCGAAAAGTATAAACAATTTTTAAGAAAAGCTTCAAACATATTAAAACAAAATAACTATACTCTTTCGGTTGCCTTAGCGCCTAAATTATCGGATGCACAAACTGGTACTTTATATGAAGGGCATGATTATAAAGGTATTGGTGAAATAGCTGATTTCGTGCTTTTAATGACCTATGAATGGGGATGGTCAGGTGGAGCACCAATGGCAGTATCACCGATAGATCAGGTACGTAAAGTTGTAGAATATGCTCTAACTGTTATTCCAAGTAATAAAGTAATGATGGGCATCCCATTATATGGCTATGATTGGACGCTTCCTTATGTCAAAGGTGGCCAGTGGGCTAGAACCCTAAGCCCAAGAAGAGCCCTACAACTTGCAACTCAATATAATGCAACTATTAAATACGATACTAAATCAGAGGCACCTTATTTTAATTATGTTGATGGAAATAAAAAAGAACATGTGGTTTGGTTTGAGGATGCTAGAAGTATCCAGGCTAAATTTAATTTAGTAAAAGATTTAAAATTACGAGGATTTTTCTATTGGGTATTAGGTAGAGACTTCCCGCAAAACTGGTTATTGGTAGAAGAAAATTTCAATGTTAGAAAAAGAGTAAAAAGCTAGAAAAGGGTGTATATAAAATAAGCTCCTACAAAAGTAGGAGCTTATTTTATAAAAATTTCAAAGGCATTTGGTAATATTTCAAACGTTGCAGGAAACTGACCTGCATATTCTCCATCTACATCTATATCAAATATTTCTTCGTTATAAATTTCTACTACTACTTTTTTCGTTTTAAAATGAATAACATTTGCACTTTGCGTATGCTTACCGCTTATTATTTTCCAAAAAACATCTAGAAATTCTTGAGAAGATTGGAGACTTTTTACTATCATGCAGTCTAAATAACCATCTGTAGCATCTGCTGTGGGTATAGCATTTTTAAAACCACCAATTGAAGATGTATTTGATAATAAAAATAGCATTATTTCTTCTTGTTCTTTGGAGCAGTACTCTTCACTTGTTATTTTTACTTGCATTTTTTTAAATACTTGTTTGGGAAATTGTTTAATTCCTTCAGCAACATAAGCAACACGTCCAAAAATGCTCTTATATTCAATAGGAGTAATATGAGCTACATTACTTAAAAACCCACTTGCTACTACATTCATAAAACACTTATCGTTAACCTTTCCTAAATCAACCTTTTGCGTATTCCAATTATCGATCATATCACAAAACTCTTTAGGGTCTTTAGGTAAGTTCATAATAGTTGCAAAATCATTTACAGTTCCTTCTGCTAGTATCCCTACTGGAATTTTCCTTATACTTTTTGCTATACCTGTACATACTTCATTTACAGTGCCATCTCCACCAGAAACTATGATAGCATCCCATTTCTCATTACATGCTTTTACAGTTTCATAATAGGCATCATCTTTCTTTTTAGTTTGAAACTTATGAATAACATAGCCTCTATCTATTAAAATATTAATTACTAAATTAATTCTTTTTTGAAAATAAGGTACTAAATTTTTCCCTGATGAAGGATTTTCAATAATTTTTACTTTTCTCATTTTCGTCTCCTTATTGTAAAAATAATTCCTGTAAATACAATAATACCTATATTCTACCACAATATGTTGCTTTATGATTAATAATTCATCAGGTATCTTCAAAATATTTTATTTAAAAATAGAACAAGATGCTCCTAAAAGCATCTGTATGTTTTATATCTCAATATTGTATAAAATAAATTAAATTATCATCAATATTATAAAATAAGGGAACCACTTCAATTCCAGGATATTTTGCATTTATCCTTTCAGATTCATTAACAACAAAATCTATTTCATTATCCACTTCATACATAGTAGCAAAGTTCATAAAATGTTCTTCTGCCCTTTCGCGAGTCCATCCCGCTAACTCACATAGACCATTTACAAAGTCTTCTCTCTTAGAAACAAGATTTACCATCCCACAATTATTATGACCAAATAAAACAATATATTTTATTCTCCCAATAGCGATTGCATAGGATACTTTAAATTCACTATAACGTAGATTTCCTCCTCCTGTTCTAATTATATACGCGAAATTAGGAGGCATATTAAGTTGATTTCTATTATCCATACACATTCCAACTAATATTTGAGCTGTATCATATTCTTTAAAAGGCATATTAAAATTATGATACCTGATTAATTCACCTATTGGTGTATCCACATACTTTTTAGGAATGTCTTCTTCTTTTAAGATTTTAATTAAATTCATTATGAATCCCTCCTTAATAAACATGCAAAAGCTAAACTTATTAATAGTAATTTTTCTATCATTATTGTATTTTACCAGCAAACTATCTTTTTAAATACCTTTTTTTAAGATAAATTTACTTAATACAGTATACCCATATAATTTATCAAGTAATAAATCTGGTAATAAATCTAATGAACTTATATCAGTTTATATTTTTAAATAGTATAATGGGTAAGCTAAGTTTAATAAAAGATGACGACAAAGAAAAGGTGGTTACTTATGAATGATTTTTTACAATTAGGTATTAGTACTAAAATAACAGCTAAACTTAAAACTTATGGAATAACCAGTCCTACCCCAGTTCAAGATGAAGCCATTCCAAAAATTTTAGCTGGTCATGATATAGTTGCAAAGGCACAAACTGGAACGGGTAAAACTTTAGCCTTTGTTTTACCAATATTAGAAAAAATAAATACTGAAAGTCCGTACATTCAGGCACTCATTGTTACTCCTACTAGAGAGCTTGCTATTCAAATTACAGCTGAAATTAAAAAATTAATCTCTACGATTAATAGTAATGTCTTAGCTGTTTACGGTGGACAAGATGTCGAAAGACAAATAAAAAAACTAAAAGGACAAACAAGTGTCGTTGTAGCTACCCCGGGGAGAATGTTAGATCATTTAAGACGTGGCACTATTGACTTATCTAAGGTTAAATATTTTGTATTAGATGAAGCTGATGAAATGCTACGTATGGGATTTTTACCTGATGTAGAAGAAATAATTAATCATCTTAATATCAAAAGACAAACTATGTTATTTTCTGCAACTATGCCTAAAGAAATACTTTCTCTTTCTAAAAGATACACTGTTAATCCTATAAACATAATTATAAAAAGTAATAATATTACTTTAGATAATGTAGTGCAACTTGCTGCTGAAACTAGTGATCGTGGTAAATTTGGAGTGCTTTGTACTATGCTAGATAAATACTCGCCCTATTTAACAATAGTTTTTTGCCGAACTAAACGACGCACGTCAGCTCTTAACGAGAAACTGCTAGCACATGGATATGATTCAGATGAACTTCATGGTGACCTCTCCCAGGCTAAAAGAGAAAGAGTTGTTAAAAACTTTAAAGATGCCAAATTAGTAATTTTAGTAGCAACTGATGTAGCTGCAAGAGGACTAGATATTGAAGGAGTAACTCATATCTTTAACTACGATATTCCAGCAGATGCCGAAAGTTATATTCATCGCATCGGTAGAACAGCTAGAGCTGGAAATGATGGGCATGCAATTACCTTTTACACACCTAAAGATAGGTCATATTTAGATACTATCGAAAGAGGAATTAAAACGCAAATTAAACGAATTAATGTAACGCCTAAAGAAGAACAAACAAGTGAACAAAATATTAGTAGTCCAAGTCCAAGAAAAGAAAAATATTCACCTCATAAAAAAAGAGATAATAATACTAAAGAAAGTGGCCGCAAATTCGGATCTAAATCTAAACCTTCTTTTAAAGAACAAAAGGGTAAAAGAAGTAATAATAACAGTGGTAGAAGAACGAGAGATAAATAAAAAAGTGGCGCCGTTTCAATTTAGAAATTACTTTCTAGTTTGAGATAGCGCCTTTTATCTTTACTTAAAATGACCCATTCTGATTCTTAGATAATTAAAAACTTCTAACGGAATATTGACATTACAACAAGACTCTAATCCTTCAAACCCAGGAGAAGAATTTACCTCGCAAATTTTAAAATGATCACCATCAAATAACAAGTCAACTCCTGCTATATCTAATCCCGATATACGAGCTGCTTCTGTTGCAAGCCATGCTATTTCGGGAGTTATTTCATAAGATCCTACACTTCCACCACTTGAAAAATTAGCCTTAAATCCATCTTCAACTGCATTTCTTTCCATGCAGGCAATTGCCCTACCCCCTATGGTAAATACTCTTAAATCTTTACCATAACTATCCTCAATAAATTCTTGTAGAATTACATTGAAAGCACTATTAGTAGCTTCAATTAAATGCATTAAATCAACAAATGATTTTTTATTATCTGATAAAAATACACCTTTTCCTTGTGAGCCTGATAATGTTTTAATTACAACAGGAAAACCTATGAATTTTTCTACTAAATCTTCATTTACTGGAAACTTAACTAACATAGTCTTTGGAACTGGTAAATTTTTCTCCGCTAATATTTGTTGAGAAAACAATTTATCCTTTACTATTTCAGTTGCTGCTGAAGTGTTAAAACAAGGCACACCTAATCTTTCTAGATGCCTTATTACGGCCAAAGCAAAATAGGTTGTCCCAGCCCCCATGCGAGGTAACACAAAATCAGGTAATGGTGAAATTTGACCATCAACTAAAATACTTTTTCTATCTTCGCGTGTAACCATTAAATCTATTTGATCCGGAGATAAAACGTCAATTTCTATATCCATTTTTTCTGCTTCTTCCACAAAGCGATTTATCTCATACATTTCTGGTTTTAAATCTACTGTTGTTTGTTTGTATAAAATCCAGCCTTTCAAACAAATAACTCCTTTCAATTTAACTGTTTAAGTTAATAAAAATATATTTTTACATACTAATATAGTTTATATTTATCTAACTAAATAAACAATATAAAAATTATGCTCTTTTGGTAAAGTTTTCGATATTTTATTTTCTAACAAGATTCAGATAATACCCCTATTTGTTTCCTTATTTCTATTAAAATGTTATAATTTTATGTTAGTAGTGTTAAATTATGATGTTAGTAAAGTTTTAACATTATGTAAGTGATATATTAAATAATATTTGAGGTGCGATAAATGAAATATGCAATTTTAGTTTTTCTAGCTGGGTGTAGTTATGGTATGTTATCTACCCTAGTTAAACTAGCGTACGGATTAGGTTTCAATGTAAGTGAAGTAGTTGGAGCGCAATATTATTTTGGACTTTTAGTTTTAAGTATTATTATGATTTTTATGCCTAAAACCAAACTTAATCTTAAAACTGCTTTGTCTCTCATGTTAGTCGGAGCATTTACAGCTTTAACTGGTATTTTTTATTCCTATGCCTTAAAATTGGTTTCTGCTACCCTTGGGGTGGTACTTTTATTCCAATTTACTTGGATAGGTGTTTTGATTGAAGCAATTGTAGATAAGACATTCCCAAGCCGAGCAAAATTACTTTCCCTCCCTTTCTTATTTATGGGCACATTAATGGCAGGTGGAGTTTTTGCCCTTGAAAAAATGGAGTTTAATTTGTTAGGTACTTTATTTGGACTACTTGCTGCTTTAACCTTTGCAACATTCATATTTCTTGCAAGTAGAATAGCAATCGATCAGCCAACCTTTACACGAACTTATTGGATAGCCCTAGGAGCTGTATGTTTAGTTACTATTGTTTACCCTCCTAAGTTTTTAGTCAATGGTGCTTTGGTTAATGGTTTATTTAAATATGGTCTAGTACTTGGAGTCTTGAGCCCCGCTATTGCGCCCCTTTTATTTGCTATGGGTGCTCCAAAAACCGGCAGTGGTTTAGCTACTATTTTAAGCTCTTCAGAACTACCTGTAGCAATCTTAATGTCTTCTTTAATTTTAAGAGAACAAGTTTCACTAGTACAATGGTTAGGAATATTTACTATTCTTTTAGGGATAGCTAGCCCCTATATTTATTCTTATTTTAAACAGCAATATACTTCTAAATCCCTCTTAGAACTTGAAAAGCAACCACATTAGTGGTTGCTTTTTTTTACTCACATTCAATTTTTTCTTTCAACTGCATAACTTCCATATGTGTTCTATGTAGAGTCATATACATATTTTGCAAAAGCATATTCATTTGCATTAATTGCATCTGCACTGGATCCATTTCTTCATTTCCTGGTTGCATACAACCCATTTGATACATTTGGTACATTGGATACATACCCATATGATACATCGGATACGTACCCATGCCCATATTATTCATCGGATCGTTATTATTATACACTTCAATCCCTCCAAATCATTATTCCCTTTAGAATATGCTAGAGGGTCTCAAAGTGTTACACTTTTTAAAATATTTTTAATTATTAAATTTTATCTCCATCAAATCCCTCAACTATATTTTCCGTAATACTAAACATTTGTTCTGTTCCAGCACTAGCTTCTTGAATAGATCCAGAAATATTATTGACAGCTTCAGTGATTTGCCCAATTCTTTTATCAAGTTCTTCAGATAAACCTAAAATATTCTGCAAAATTGGTAGTATCTTTTGATTATTTGAGTCAATTGATTCTGTATGAGCTTTAGAGTTATCTGCTAATTTACCAATTTCTTTTGCAACAACAGAAAATCCTTGACCATGTTCTCCAGCTCTTGCACTTTCAATGGAAGCATTAAGAGAAAGTAAGTTTATATCATCAGTTATTTTTGAAATTGCTGTAGTTGAATTTAAATATTCTGCAATACTACTATCAATATTATCAATAAACTTTCTAAGTTCAGCCGAAGAAGAAAATAAATTACTAGTTTCTGAGCTTATTTTGTCTATATCTTTAACATTTTCCGTATTAGCATGAGATAATTCATTTAAGGAAGCATAGATTAACTCAATATTTTCTTTTAAAAGTTTTGCTCTATATTCTTTCTCTTCATTCATCGCGTGCATTTCTTCTAGCATATCCTGAATTTTCTCATTATTTTCTTGTAATTCTTTTCTTTCTCTTTCTACAATCTTTTTATCATATTGCACGCAATTATCTTCAAAATTGTTATTAAAAAATATAGCAGTTGCCATATCCTTACACGTATCATAGCCACAAGCCATACAATCTATAGTCTTTTCATAATCTTCATACTTATATAATCTTTCAAAAACCTGATTTAACTCAGAATTAGAAATTACCTTGCGTTGAATTTTTTTATTTGTATAATTTCTTTTAAAACTATCTAACTTAAGGGTTTTATCAAAATAAGTAAATAAATTATATGTTTTCTTAAAACGACCCTTAATTTGGTTTATTACATTTTTCTTTTCCTCATACATAACAAAATCAGTGTCATCAATACTTATGTCGTTTTTAGTGCCTGTTCCGTAGTTACACCCTTTTTCACAATTAAGAATATCAATTAAAAGTGGCGTAGGTTTATTTTGTGCTACCCTTTCTTTATATAAATCTAAGTATTTATAAGCAGTAGTTTGTCCTTCTACTTGTCTTACTAATGCTCCGGGAACATGATGCTCTATATTTTCTCTTAATCCACCTGGCTTTGAAAAAATAGATCCGAGCCCATAACCTGGGTCATCAAAATCTTGCTCAGGAAAAGAATCAAGGTTGATATTATTATTTTTTAGATAATTTATGAGTTTTGTCATTGTAACATTATATTTAATATATCCTTTTGTATTTACATCATCAATTTCAATTTTTTTAGCTACACAAGGTGAGATAAAGGCTAGTTCTTCTGTAATACCAGAGTAGTCTTTCATATATACAGCTGCACACATCATTGGAGAATGGACAGGTGCTAATTTTTGTATTAATTCAGGCGAATATTTTTCTATATAATTAACCACAGCTGGACAGGGCTGAGCAATTGTACCGCTCACATTATTTTCAGTTATATATTTCAAATAAGCCCATACCGTAATTTCGGCACCAAAAGATGTATCGTAGATTTTTTTTATACCTTTACTTTTTAAAAATCCTAACACTCGTTTATAATTTCGCGGGAAATTTGTTCTGATAGAAGGGGCTACAATAATAGAAATAGATTTTCCTTGTTTTAAACTATCAAAAAAGTCTTGTGTATCATCATAGTAATCTCTGACATTCCATTTACAAATTTCGATACAATGACCACAAGCGATACAGTAGTCAGGATTTATGTGAATCATGTTTTGTCCATTTTCTTTAGTTGCATAGTTAGCCTCTGGTATCGGGCATCCAGTAATACAACGATTACAACCTATGCAGTTCTCACTTTTTGTGTACACTAACACTTTTCCCATTTTTTATCCCTCTCTTGCTATTTTTTTGCGTTATCAAGTTATTACTTAGCCTTCATCATACCAAATAACCTTCCATAATTACAACAATTTTACACAATAATGCAGACTTAACCAAAATACTTACCTTTGATTAAATCTGCTTTAATTATTTCTACATTCTTTTCTTATTTCCTGGGAAAAGTTTAATTATTTCCTGGGAATTTGTCTACTCAAAAAAACTTTTATCAATATTTTCACCGAGTCTCAATTTATTTCTCATATTTTGTATTATATTATCCATTTTAGCAAGTTCTACTAGCATTTCCTTTTCTTCAGGGCTTGTTTCAATAACCTTGTGAATTCCACCATTTTTAATTACTATTCTTTTATCTGCTATTAAAGCCAAGTTAGGATCATGCGTAGCCATTAAAACTATTTTTTCTTCACTAACTAATAAGCCTAAAGCTTTTTTTCTATCAATTCCTGCATTTTCTATTTCATCAATTAAAACTATAGGTGACCTACTTAAAATAGCGGTATCTGCAATCATTAACGCTCTGGATTGTCCACCACTTAAACTAGTTATATGTGTATCTAAATTAAATTTCTCTCCTGCTAAATTATTAGCAGCTTCTATTATTCTGCCAATTACTTCTTCTTCATTTTCTACTAATCTACTTTTAGCATGTAATTCTAAGAATTCTCTTACAGTTAAGTCCATGATAAAGTTCATATTTTGTGATAACTGAGCTACTAATTTATTTCCTGAGGAAAAACGCCATTTCTTATCAGGAACTTCTTCATTAATTAAGATGCTTCTACCTGTTGGGGTATCCTTTTGAGCTGTAAATTCAATATCCGCTAATAATCTACTTTTTCCAGATCCAGTTGGACCTACAATAGAAACAATTTCACTTTTATTTATCTTTATTTGTTCAAAGTTCTCTGCTTCTCCAGACTTATTAAAACCTGCGATTATGGTTAAAGAATTCACTATATTTTCTTCTTTTACACCTAAAAATTCCAGCATTTGATTAATATATACTTCCAAGCCTTCGATGAGCTTTTCTTTATCAATAGCCCAATCTTCTATTTCTTCTTCTGTAAAATGATCTAAATATTCTATATAAGTTTTTTCCTCAAACCCTTTAGTCTCTATTTTATTTTCTGTGAAAAAATTAATAATAAAAGGATACTCAGCAATAAGATCTTTAATTTTTGAAGTTTCAATTATATATCTATTTATCATCATTATCACCTAATTCTATTTTCCTAATATTTCCTTTCTGGTATGCATCTCCCACTCTAGTTTCACCTAAGCAGTAAGAGCACATCGCAGCAGGCATCGGAAACTTTAACTGCTTTCCTTGCACCGTTTCTACATTAATTTCCGGGTCGTATAAAAGCGTACTTAATTCATAAGATCCTTGTCCTGTTAATCCATTTATATGCATAATTATTGCTTTGGGATTAACAGAGTTTACTTTTGAAGCATAAACTTCTCTTTCTGCCTGAGAAACTATATCGCCTTTAGTAATAATCACTATATCTGCTGATTTCAGCAAAGGTCCTATTTTTCTTGGAGTATTTATACCACTTAAATTGTCTATAATACATACAGCTTTAATGTCTTGTAAATACGGAGAACAACGATTACATAAACCCGCACTTTCAGTAATTAAAATATCTAATTTTAACTTTTTACCCCATTGCACTACTTCTTCGATATTACTTACGAAATAATGATCTGGACATAAGGCTCCAGATAAACCTTTTTTGACAGGGATTCCAGCTTTTTCATAAATTAAATCATCATCTGTATATAAACAGTCAAACTTTACTACTCCAACAGATAAATTTCTTTGTCTAAAGGCATCAATAGTTTTGACAATTACAGAAGTTTTACCTGATGATGGAGGTCCAGAAATGGTTATTAAATTCATATTTTCCCCTCCCCAACTGATTCATGGAATATTTTTTCACATTTTTTAATTAATTCACCAATATCATTATTTTTAATAAAATCCCATCCAAGCCACATATACTTGTTTTCTTTTGGAATTCTATTATCAACCTCAGGGCTTATACTTGGGAATAAACCATTATGCGCTAAAATTTCGCCTACTTGTTTAGATGCTAAAAAATTTATATAAGGCTTTAATTCTTTTTCTTTAGCCTTTTTACTTAATAAGAAAATCGGACTAATAATTGCTCCATCTTCTGGCCAAATGGCTGTCATTGGGCCGTTTTGTTTAGTCATTTTAGTAAAGAAATAAGGCATAATAGTTACCGCTGGTTTAGAAGTTTTCTTCATATGAGATTTCACCATTTGAACTGGATGCATATTTACTAATAAACATTCGCCTAAATTTCTTATTCCTTCTTCTCCATACTTTTTATATATGTTTAAAATAATAGCATTAAATAAATCAAAATCACCAATAGGTAAACTTACACTATTTTTAAATTCCGGCTTAAAAATATCGTCCCAGGTTTTTGGGATTTCTCTGCCATTTAATTCTTCTGTATTAATTAAAAACACAGCAGGTACAACTCCGATTAGAGAATACTGTCCATCAGGGTCTCGTAAACTAATTTCCTCATTTTCAAAATCAGTATTTAACTTTTCAAAACCTGTCAAGTCTTTAAAGACACCTTTACTTTTAAATTTACCCATTAACTTTTTATCAAAAAATAAATCAAATCCCGCAGAAATGAAAATATCGGAAATAACTTCATCACTTTCTACATTTTCAATTGCTTCTTTTATCCAATCAACGCCTACAGAAGCTGCTTTTAAATCATAATTAACATTTTTATTTACTCCTTCTGTTTCTTCAAGCCATTTAGAAAAGGATTCCATTAAAGGAATTCTAACTGGGCATGGTAGTACTCCTTGAATATTTATATCCGCTTTTGTATTTTCTTCAGACTTTCCTATATTCATATTAGAGGCATCCTTCTTTTGTTCAATGGCTTCTACTAAACGATCCGTAAACACCTCTAAATTTATTTTTTTAAGCTTTAATGCTATTTCCAAGGAAATGCTTTTACCTACTAATTCCCTTTGTACAGGATCCTTCATATTTTCAAATCCTATAGACACAAATAAGTCAATCACCTCAGGATGTTTTTGAGTTATATCAAATAAACTCTCACTCGAATTAAAGTATTTGTTTTCCATAATACTCCTCCTCAGAATTATTCTTGGTCTTATGATACCTCTTTTAACCCTAACTTAATATGATAAATATCACACAATAGATAAATAATATTTCATTTTTCAAATAATTTTGTATAAAATTATTTATAATTACTAGTTCTTATATACTTTGCATTTAAGTATATAATTATTAATTATTTAAATAGCTTATTAAATTATTCTTTTTATGATTTAATTAGACAATTAGGAGGTATTTTTATATGAATAGTTCACGTAAGGTTTCAGTAATTGGTGCAGGAGCAGTAGGGTCTCAAGTAGCATTTTCTTTAATGCTCTCTAAATTAGCTCAAGAAATTGTTTTAGTTGATGTTAATGCTGAAAAAGCAAAAGGAGAAGCAGTAGATTTAGCCCATGGTACTCCTTTAGTAGCTCCAATGAAAATTTCTCATGCAGATTTTTCCTTAATTAAAGATTCAGACATTATTCTTTATGCTGCTGGTGTTGGAAGAAAACCTGGAGAAACCAGACTAGATTTAGTAAATAAAAATTTATCTATCTTAAAAACTACATTACCAAAAATTGAAGAATACGCACCTAATAGTATTTTAGTTATTATTGCTAATCCGGTTGATATTTTAACTTATGCTACTTTAAAATTATCTAATTTCCCTCCAAATAGAGTAATAGGTTCGGGTACAGTAATTGATAGTAATCGTTTACGCTATTATATCGGTGATTATTTAAAAATCAATCCTAGTAATGTAGAAGCTCATATTGTTGGTGAGCATGGTGCTTCAGCTGTTCCTTTATGGTCTGATGCAAAAATTCAAGGTTTTAATATTGACGAATTTGCTAAAAACCTTGGCTATGAATTTGATGACAGTATTAAACAAAATCTCGTAGATCAAACTAAAAATTCTCCTGCTGAAGTTATCAAAGGTAAAGGAGCAACAAACTTCGCTATAGCTGTAAGTGCCACTGAAATAGTAAGAGCTATTTTAAATAATGAATCTACCCTTTTACCTGTTTCGACTTATATCGATGGTGCTTATGGTATTAATGATGTATGTTTAAGCTTACCAACCTTACTTGATAATACGGGAGTTAAGTCTGTCTTTAATGTAGAAATGAATGAACAGGAATTAAAAGATTTAAAATCTTCTGCTGAAGCTTTATCTAAAGTCATTTCTGATATTTTTTAATTTTCCATCATTTTAATAATTCCCACAAAATCTATAAATCATACATTCATTAAGAATATGCTGAGAGGTTCAGCATATTTTTTTATGCAAAATTTACTACTATTTATTTTCTACAGGCATACAATTATTATGTATTCTATTTAGAATTTTGAGGATGGTGGGAATCTTTGCGTAAAAATAAGGATAATTTTAGAATTTATATTATTGTTTTTTTAGTTTTGTTTTTTTCCGCCTTACATACTCTAACCCTACTATTTATCCCACCTAATATGCAGGTTAACAACATTAAATTAGGTATGGTTAAAAAAAGTGAGTTAGATTCAGTATTAGAAAAAACACTTTCTAATTTCGAGCAAAATAAGGTACACATTACTTATAAGGATCAAAGCAAGACCTATACCCTTTCTGACTTAGGTATCTCAGTTGATAGATTAAAAACCAAACAAGAAATTTTAGCTGCTTCTAAACCAAATATTATAAATTTCTTTACTACTTTAAAAGATGGTAAGGAATTCAAACCCTCTTGTGTAACTAATACCGAAAAATTTTATGATTCCTTAGAAATATTTGAAGATAATACAGCTAAAAAACCAATCAATGCTTATTACAAATATCAACATGGTAAAGTAGTAATTGTTAATGAAGTACCAGGTTATATTCTAGCTAAGGATAACCTATTACAAGAACTACTTGATGACCCTTTTAAAGAAAATTTAGAATTGTCATTAAGTTTGGAATATGTACAACCTGAGATCACTAAAGAAATCTTAAATACGCAAGGTGTCAACGAAATAGTGTCATCATACAGGACTTCATTTAATCCTTCTAATAAATCTAGGAGCACTAATTTACAACTAGCTGTTAATGCAATTAATGGAACCGTTATAGCTCCTAATGAAATTTTCTCCTTTAATAATGTTGTAGGTCAACGAACTGCTCAAAGAGGATATCAAAACTCAATAGTTTTTGAAAATGGAATAATGGTTAGTGGGTTAGGTGGAGGTATATGTCAGGTTTCAACTACCCTCTATAATGCTGTATTACTAGGAGATTATAAAATAATTGAAAGAAGTAACCATAGTATAACCATTCCCTATGCTGATCCAAGTCGTGATGCTACAGTAGCCTGGGGATATCAAGATTTTAAGTTTCAAAATCAAACAGATAGGCATCTTTTTATTCACAGTGAAGTTCAAGGAAATCAAGTAGTGTTTAATATTTTTAGTACGAAAGTTCCCAATAAAAAGGTCACTTTAGAATCGGTAGTTATTTCTAGAGAGTCTAATAAATGTAGATCCAAATTAATTAAAAAGGTATATTATAACAATAATCTTTCTCATACTTATACAGTTTCTACTGATACCTATAAACTTTCTTCATCACCATCGTTAAAACCTGATAAGCCTAAGAAAACTATAAAAGAAACAATGAGCACCGAAAATATAAGAAGTAATATTGTAAGCGCACCTAAATCAACTAATAAAACTGAAGTACAAAGTAATGAATCCAAAAACACTCAAAAACCAGCAGAACCACCTACTCCTATGGAACAAAAGGAACCACCAAAACCTGTAGAACCTAAAGAGCAAAAAGAAAACAACACTTTACCTAAAACAAACGACACCTTAAATCAAAATGAGCCTACTCAAAGTGAAGATTAGAAATACCTGAACTATTAGAGTGCTTAGAACCAATTAATTATTGGTCTAAGCATTTTTTTATTTCATCATAGAATAAAGCAAAGAAAATTTAATTATTCATAATTTTTTAATCAGACAATATTGATTATAATCTTTGTATATAGTAATATATTCCTGGTGAATTATTTGTTTTCACTATAAATATATTCAAAGAACGAAGGTGTAGCATTGAACGAGCAACAATCGCAAAATGACTTTAAATCTGGAGCTAAAAAAGGAATTCCGATTGCTTTAGGATATCTGCCTATTGGTTTTACCTTTGGTCTTATAGCAACTTCTAGCGGAATAGCAGACTTTCTCGTAATTTTAATATCTCTTACTAACTTTTCAGCAACAGGACAATTTGCTAGTGTGAATTTATTAAGTATGGGGGCTTCTGTTTATGAAATTGCAATGACAACCTTCATTATAAATTCCAGATATGCATTAATGTCATTATCTTTAGCACAAAGAATACACCCTTCTGTATCTCGTAAAATAAGAAGCCTATTAGCTATTGGAATTACAGATGAGGTGTTTACCGTAGCAGCGGTTCAAAAAGAAAAAACCTTAAATACAAGCTTTCTCTTTGGTTTAGAGTTAGTTTCATTATCAGGTTGGGTTTTAGGAACTACCATGGGAGTTTTTTTATCAGGATATTTTCCACTGGATCTACGAAATGCTATGGGAATAGCTTTGTATGCAATGTTTATTGCTATTTTAGTTCCAGCTACAAAAAGTTCAAGACCAGTACTTATTATTTGTGCTATCTCAATTGCTATTACATCCATTATTACCTGGATTCCTATTTTTAGCTTTATTTCAGCAGGTTTTAAAATTATCATTGCAACCATTATTGCGGCTACCATTGGAGCAATATATTTCCCTAAGGAAGTGAATGAATATGAATAAAGTAGTCCTCACAATTATTTTCATGACTGTTGTTACTTATATACCAAGATTTATTCCTATTACTTTTTGTCGTGGTCAGCTTAATTCAAAATTTTTAAATTCCTTTTTATATTACGTTCCTTATGCTGTATTAGGTGCTTTGATATTTCCAGATATTTTAAACTCTACCCCACATACTATATCTGCAGTTATTGGGGGAATTAGTGCAATTATTCTTGCTTTTATGAATAAAGGTTTAATGACGGTAGTAATTGGGGCAATTGCTGTTGTTTATATTTGTGAAAAATTAATCTAGAAATACTTAATACAAAAGGATGGCACTGAAAACCTTATGATTCTCAGTGCCTTCTTATTAAAATGAATCTTTTATTTTTTTGTATTTTTATAATTATTAATTGCATCATGTAGCGCATTAGTAGCTAAAACTGCACAGTGTACACTATCCTCTGGAAACCCTCCTAATTCCTCTAAAACTATCACAGGAGTAATTAAAAGAGAATCATTAATACTCTTACCCTTAGCTAACTCAGTGGTCATGCTACCCGCTGCAACCGTTGTCCCACATCCATCTGTCATAAAAGAAATCTTTTCAATCAAATCATCTTTTATTTTAAGCCAAATTTTTATACTATCACCACAATCACCAGTAATAAAACCTACATTACCATCCTCTTCCATAGGCCCTAAATTTCTTGGCTTACTCATATGATCAACTGCTACCTCGCTAAACTCAGACCAAATTTCCTCTTCTACTTCTTTTATAAAATCATCTAAACTTGAATTCATTTTATCCAAACCCCTTTATTAAGAACATATGATTATTATATTCTTTAAAAATAACGACTGTCAATATAACAAAAAAAAAGCATAAACTCTCAGATAAGAGTCTATGCCTATGTAATTTCTATATTTATCTAACAACCATAACCGGTACTTTTGCATAATGTACAACTCTATTTGTTGTACTTCCCATAAGGAATCTTTTTGACGCTGACATTCCATGCGTACACATAATAATTAAGTCAAAGTTTTCTTCTTCAGAATATTTAATTATATTTTCAGATGGAGTGCCCCAAAGAACTTTAGTCTCTATTTCTATTTCTGTACCGTCAAAAAACTTTTTAGCATTGTTTAAAATCTCAAGACTTTCTTTTTCAAAAAATTCACTATCTGGTAAAAGTTTTGTTGCGTAGCCTACATTATGCATTTTTTGATGCATTTCAATAACTTGTACAATAACTAATTTGGCTCCTAACTTTTCAGCAAATTCTTTTGCAATACCAAAACTCTTTTGACTAGTTGTAGAACGGTCAATAGGTAATAATATTTTTTTCATATAAGTGCCTCCTTACAAAACTTTGTAATATCTAAATTATTATCCATTATAACTAAAGGTAATGATAAATACTAGCTATTTTTGCAAAAAAAATGAATAATCAGTCTAGTAACTTTTATTATTAAGTTATTTTTAATATCATTTACCATTACCCTTTTTAATATATTTATACTTATTAATAACAAATCACCATTTATCTTAACACTAAAACTGGTACCTTCGCATGATGAACTACCTTATTAGTTACACTTCCTAATAGGAATCTCTTAGGTAAAGACATCCCATGAGTACACATCATGATCATATCACAATTTTCTTTTTCACATCTATCCAAGATTATATTAGCTGGTTTTCCTAATTCTATAATAACGTCTACCTTAATCCCATTATCTGTTAAAAACTCTTTTGGTACATCTATAAACTCTTGATAAGCTTTATCAAAATCATCATTTGGTACTGCACCTGCTTCCAGAGAAACAGTATAAGAATTAAAATCGTATTCTATTACATGTAATAGCAAAATTTCTGCTTTAAACTTACTTGCTATATTTTTAACACTTTCCAAGTGTAAAGCGCATAACCCTCCACTATCAATCGGTAATAATATTTTATACACTTTAATCCTCCTCACAATTTTGCATAATAATATAGTGTATTAAAACAATTCATAAAAAGGTCTTAAATTCCAA